>NZ_FNCU01000009.1:0-219643 GCF_900099855.1 Bradyrhizobium sp. Rc2d
TGACGCGGGTTTACCCTCGTGAGGAGCCGGGTGCGGGAAATCCGCCCGCCCGGATCTGTGAGGGCGAAAGCCAAATGGCTGAGCTACTCGACCACCATCCATTCGATCCATTCGTGCTAAGCGATTTCCTACTTGGCGAACTATTGCCCGGCCGCGGCATGCTTGGCGGGCCCTGATGAATGGCGGACAGACAGGGACCACTCGCTGACGTGCCGGGAAACTTACACTACAGTGTTGTCACTGCTGAGGGCGAGCGCGCATATGACGACCAGACCCAAGCCGGAATTCGGAAATCCCTCGTCAAACCGGTGCCGCGGGCCGCGATCACTCCTGGGAATCTCCCTTTGGCCATGATGACACGAAAAGCTGGAGCCGCTCTGCGGCAGTTGGTCCGACCGTTGCGAAGCCTGCGCCCGAGACTCAGCTCTTTGTGCTTGCGATGGCTGGGTTGGCTGAAGAAACCGGCGGCACGCCTAGCATGTGAGTTGGCGCGGAGCTTCGGATGGCGCCAGATGGATGGTTGCCCTGTTGCGCTCTCTAGCTTCCGTCTCGCCGATGTTGTGATTGACCGAACCGGCAGCAGCATCTGCGGGCCTTAGGGAAAAATCAATCAAGATCTCGACTGTGATCGCCGCGTCGAGTCCCCCCGAAGGAAGCCATGGGGGCTTGCATGCGTAAGCTGATGTCGTCTTTCGTGGGACGTGAAGGATGGCGTCCACCTCCTTACCTGCTGAACTGCTCGCGCTTGGTCTGCGAGGGAGACGTTGCATGAGATCGGTGAACGCAGACGGGCGAGCAGGAGTACGCCGCCTGCCGAAGGCATGGCAACACACCAGGCTTGACCCATCAGGTTGCCGCGTGACGTCCGGCAAGTTGCTGCGCTACCTGCGCATGGAACGTGCTTCTCTTCAGGTCGCTGAAGAGATTCGAGAACGGCGAGGCAGTCGAAAAGTATGGTCGATGCAGTCTGCCCCGCCAGTGAGGATTAATCGTGGTTGGCAGGAGCAAGCTTGGGCGCGATCTTCTGCCGAATATCGTAGAAGGAGCGTCAAGTTTTGCAGACTTGCTTCGGTTTTTTTTAATTTCCGCGGTATTTATGCGTCAGCCGTGGCTTAACTTGGGTTTGCCCGGCTGATTGATGCCGTGAAATAATAATCGAAATGACCGGATATAAACCGGCCCGGGAGTGAAGAAACGCGAACCATGCGAATTGTTGCCAGTGAGGAGTTTTCCGGATGGTTCGATCGAGTCGCGTCCTGCGACGCTTCGCGGGACCTGTGACCAGAAGTGCGATCAGCACCGCAACCTTGAAGGAAGTGGTATCCGTCATTCCCCATAGGATTCTTGAGCGCTGCGCTCATTGGAAGAACGCTTGCGGGCTGCTTCCTAATTGATGACAATATGAGCGTGACCGAACTAACGAGTTAGCGCCCCTCGGTCGGAAGTTACCGGGCAACATTCGTTGCTAGATCACAGTAGAGATTGAAACATGACTGGCGCACAGGCTATATCGCGCGAAATTATAGTGAGCGAAACCTCGCAAACGCAGGTCGACAAGACCGCTCAAGAGGCGGGCGCTGGCTCTTTGCAACTGAAGGGGCTTACAAAGGAGTACGGCGCTATCCGAGCGGTCGATGATGTGTCCATTGATATCGCTGCCGGAGAATTCGTGACGGTGCTGGGCCCGAGCGGCTCAGGAAAAACAACGGTGCTCATGATGATTGCCGGCTTGGCGGAACCGTCGGCTGGCGCGATTTTGATCGGCGGGCATGATGTCACCTATCTCAGGCCGCAGTATCGCGACCTTGGTGTTGTGTTCCAGAGCTACGCACTCTTTCCTCATCTCACGGTTGCCGAAAATGTTGCCTTCCCCCTCAGAATGCGCCGGAAGAGCGAAGGCGAAATCCGTCGGAAAGTAGCAGAAATACTTGACCTAGTTCGGCTGCCTAAGGTTGCAGAGCGGATGCCGGCTCAGCTCTCGGGGGGGCAACAGCAGCGAGTTGCTCTTGCCAGGGCGCTCGTCTTCGACCCGCCGTTGCTGCTTCTTGATGAGCCACTGAGCGCGTTAGACAAGAAGTTGCGCGAGAGTATGCAATTTGAACTTCGCGAGCTCCATCGCAAGCTCGGCGTCACGATCATCAACGTGACACATGACCAGTCCGAAGCTCTCGTGATGTCGGATCGCGTAATCATCATGCGCGATGGACGGGTTGTGCAATCCGGTTCACCAAGCGAGCTCTACGAGCGTCCGCAATCGAGCTTTGTCGCCGACTTTCTCGGCGCATCCAACTTCCTGGAAGGCGAGCTTCAGAAGGGGGTGGATGCGAAAGGATGGCGCCTAGTCACCGCCGGCGGATTGATCTGCCGTGTCCCTGAAACCGCGCGGGGTTCGGTAGGGCGGGCGCGTTTGATGATAAGACCAGAACGCATCGCTCTCAATGACGCCATAGCCTCGCATGAGCACTTCGAGGGACGCATCAAGGAAATCGCCTACACGGGAGATCTCATTCGCTACCGTGTGTCTCTCAATGACCGAGACGTCATTGGAGTCGCATTGCAGAACAAACCTGGGAATGTGCCGCAAGCAAGTGTCGGTAGCCACGCGCAGGTTGGGTGGAGCTTGGAAGACGTCCACGTCTTCGTCGACCCAGGCTAGGAATGAATCCCACCAAGGCGGTGAGCCTCAAACCCAGTGGCTCGCGGTCAGGCATCTCCGCGTAAGAAGCACACACAGATCACGAACACCTCGAGAAACTCATGTTGGTGCGCACAAACCATCGTATTGGCATCATAGGCCTTCTGATTCCTGCGGCACTGCTTTTTGTGCCACTTTACCTTTATCCGTTAGTTCAGATCGGGCTTCGTAGCTTCGGGGACCAGGGGTGGTCAATCGCCAACTATCTCGAGCTGTTCAGCGACCCATTCATGCTGCGCGTATTATCTCAGACGTTTCGGCTTGCATTCATCATCGCTGTGCTTTGCGTTCTTGTGGGCTACCCGATCGCCTACGCGATGTGCATCGTGTCCGACCGAACAAGACGCACCATGACACTACTTATCCTTCTCCCACTCTGGACCAGCATTCTTGTCCGCGCCTTTGCGTGGATAGTAATTCTCGGGCGCAATGGCATCGTAAACACGGTGCTCACCGATCTTGGTCTCATCGATGAGCCTTTGAAGCTTGTCTACAACACTGTGGGCGTATACGTCGGCATGGTGCACATCATGCTGCCGTTCATGATCTTGCCGCTCTACAATACGCTGAGCCGAATCGACTTGCGCCTCCTGTCGGCTGCAGAAAGTCTCGGCTCGAGCCCCGTTTCAGCGTTCTTTTGGATAGTACTGCCTTTGAGCATGCCAGGGATTGTTGCTGGTGCTCTCCTGGTGTTCATGTCTTCCGTTGGCATGTTCGTCTTGCCGGCGCTGCTTGGGGGGCTATCGGATATCACCTACGTTATGCTCATAGAGAAGCAGGTCAGCGAACTGAACAATTCGGGCCTCGCCGCTGCAATGTCGGTCCTGCTGATCGCGGTGACGGGTGTTCTTGCCTTGCTCTACGAGCGCACGCTCAACGTCGAAACGTCGACCGGGATCCTCGGGCAGATAGTGCGTCATGTTTTTCAGCGCGGGCCCATCCATCTTCTCGTCTGGCGCGAGCGATTGCTGGCAATGCTCTTCCGCTCCGTGACTCCCAACGACCGCGTGACAGTCAAGCTATCCCGCTCGAAGTCGCGGCACATGTTCATCAAATGTTGGTCTTTCGCGGTGCTTGTATGCCTCGTGGCGCCGCTTGCCGTGATCTTTCCGCTCTCCCTTTCGGGCGAGTCATATCTTCACGTTCCTCCGCAGACGTACTCGCTTCGTTGGTTTGCGAACTACTTTTCCCGTGGTGATTGGATCGCGCCAACCGTCACAAGCCTAAAGGTCGGGATTCTCGCGACCATTGGTGCGGTCTTGATCGGCGTACCAGCCGCCTATGCAATCGTTCGTGGGCGATTTTCGGGAAAAGGGATCGTTTCCGCCATTCTCATCTCGCCGATGATTGTGCCGATCCTGATCTTTGCCATCTCGCTCTATGCAGTCTATGTCCGCTTCGACTTGCTTGGAACTGTGGGCGGCCTTGCTCTGGCTCACACCATTCTCGCACTTCCGTACGTCGTGGTTATCATTTCGGCGGGCCTGAGAAGCGCGGACGAATCCCTTGAGGCCGCAGCGTTGACGATGGGCGCTGGCGCCATACGCGCCTTCTGGTTCGTCACGTTACCGGTGCTCCGTCCCGCAGTCATTTCTGCTGCGTTTCTGGCGTTTCTTACCTCGTTCGACGATGTCGTCTTAGCGCTCTTCCTTTCAGGCACGAGTGCCAAGACGCTTCCTGTCAGAATGTGGGAAGGTATCCGATTTGAAATCGATCCCACGATCGCGGCGGTGTCTGTGATGCTTATGCTGATCACGATAGGGTTCAAATTCTTGACGGAATGGCCGGCCAAAAAAGGTAGCAAGTCAGCGGTTGCTGGACTGCCGGCCATGCGGATGGCCGACGAAGGCACATGATGGGGCTCGAGGCATCGAGAAGTTCGTTGATACGCAACCGATGGATCAGAATATACCTCCTACAGCGGGAGGAGCCTGGTGGCTGGAGCACGCGACCGTTCGAGTATTGCGGGCATGCTTGCCGCGCGGGTGCAGATTTCCGGCCAAGATTCTCGCGGTCTCTCGGCCGCGATCGTCTGCATCATGATCAAATCGATGCGCCCTGGTTCATCGAGGAGGCGATTGAGGGCGACCGCTTCCGGATTCACGTCCAGAATTCTCCTGCTGCCTCTAGCTCGAGCCGGTGAGCGGGATACTTGCGGCTCTTGAGACCGCGCATGGAGCAGCTGCCCCCGGTATGATTGCGGTCTACGACAAGCCAGGGAGAAGATCGCAGGCATAAGACCGTCTCGAGAGCAGCTCTGGCGGCACTGCTTACTTGAAAAGCTCATTTAAGAGTGGTGAACCATCCGGAATCTCCGCCATTTGCATCGAGCGGTAACCTCTCAATCGCATTCAAATCTGCCGGCCAATCAAGAAGAATTAACGCCAGGAAATTGGTGAAGCGCGCTGACGAAGCAGGCATCCGTGAGCCAGACACGAATCGGAGAGCGGTTGCGACAGGAAGGTACCTCTATTTGCTGGACGAGACCGCAAGCGTCAATCGCGGCTATGTAGGACCTGCGCCCAAAATGTGTGGCGGCGCCGTGCTTTGCAGTTTTTGGAGAATAGGATGGCTAAAATAGGCTCAAAACGGTCGGGGAAATCTGACAAAGTTTTTTGGTTTGGGGTGAACCGTGTTTTGGACAGGGCCGGGGCGCTCCGTCCGACCGCGCGTCGCTAGCCAACGAGTAGAGTGGAAGATCGATGGATAGGCACATTTCAAGGGAGCCGTGCGCTCCTTCTCTCGGTGCGGCCATCCTGCATGCGGATTGATTCAATGGAGGGGGACAGTGAGCATCAATATGGAAGAGTTCTCGACGCTTCTGCGAGACCGGCTGGAGTTGTCTGTGCCGGACGAGCAATTGGCGACCCTGCACGAAGGGTACATTCTGCTGGTAGCCATGCTGGCTAATCTGCGTGAAGAGATGCCCCGGACCGTCGAGCCAGCTCTCCGATTCTCAGTGGATTTGGCGTCATGATCCCGTTGACGATCGCTGAGGCAAGTCGACAGATAGCGGCAAGGACGATTTCGCCGGTGGAACTGACTAAGGAGTGCTTGCGCCAAATTGACAGGCTGGACGCGCGGATCGGCGCGTTCATCACAGTCACGCCGGAGCGCGCACTATTGGAGGCCGAAGCTGCGGAGCAGCGTATGATGCGCGACGGCCCGAGATCTGCGCTCGACGGGATTCCGATTGCTCACAAGGATATGTTCGATACCGCGGGCGACCGCACAACGGCGCACTCACGACTCCTCCAGAACAACATTCCGTCCCAAGATGCGAGTGTAGTCGCTAAACTCAAGGCCTCGGGCGCTGTCTCGCTGGGCAAGTTGGCAACTTTCGAGTTTGCCTGGGAAGGCCCCTCGTTCGATCTTCCTTGGCCACCCACGCGCAACCGGTGGAACACACAGCACTGCGCGGGAGGGTCCAGCAGGGGCACTGGGGCTGCCGGCGAATAGAAGAACACCGCTGCCGGCGGATCTGGCCCGGCAATCGGCCGGTCGTCGCGCACATAGGTCCAGAGCCGGCAGGTTCAGATCTTGCCCTCGGCCAGGACCGGCACGGTGGTGTCGTCGGCGTGGATGCGCTCGGCCGCGAAGACATGGCTCCGAATCGCATCGATCAGCGGCATCAGGGTTGCCGCGGAGCCGCCCACCGAGTCCGCCAGCGTCGAGACGTTGAGGTCGATACCTTCGCGCTGGGAGACGTCGCTCTGACGACGGAGCGGCAGGTGCAGGCCGCCTCACTCGGCAAGGCGGCCTTCACCGGCCTTCACCGGCTTCCAATTACCCACATTTCCGGCAGCTGCGATTTCGGCGCCGAGTTCGATATCTGTGAGTCTCGAGAGGCCGCGCCAGATGACAACATTTCCAGGCGGCGGATCGCCTGCCCTGGCCAGGTAGCCACCCAATCGTGCAAGTTTGGTAGGATAAAATGCAGGGGTTCCAGGGCGATATCGTCGATGGCTCGCGCCGCGGATGAGTCGATCGAGCAAATGCGATCTCGGTGTCCGTCAATGCGAGCTTCGGTGACGTCTTTTCGCAAGTACATGAAGGGGCATGCGGCCATGCCGCTAGCTGCCAACTGGTCCGCCCTGACTCCGGTAAGACGATGGGCGTTGCAATTCACACCTATGACGGTTGCTCGATCGAGACGACGTCGACATACGACGAAGCGATAGTTGTGCTTGGTGGAACGTTACGGGTCCTTACTGGCGACAACTACAGCCGTTCGATTGAAAAAAGTTAAGCGATGTAGTTTGGGTACTTAGGGGAAGCCGGTTGAAGTACCAGTGAGAAAGCCAAAGTGTATTCAATCAGACAAACCCATCGACGCGGGGCGCGAAGGGAAACGTGATGAACTCGACTAATTTCAGCTACGAAGGGATCGCGTAGCTGGTTCATTCGTGCGAAGGGTCCGAATCTACCAGACGGCTCCATGGAAGCTCTCCTGAGTAGTTTCAGGAGACACAGGAGAGGGGAAAGTCACAGAAGCAAAAGATGCGCGAATACTTGTCGCTGGGGCTCAGTGCGATCCAAAGTGGCTAAAGCTAACATACCCGACTTCGTCAAGCGCGGCGTAAGAAGCTGCGCCGGACGCTTCAAGACCGCGCTTCGAGAGGTTCCTATTGATGTTCCATACCGGGCTCCCTTGTTCAGCGAAGCTCGAACCTGCAGGTGACATGCTCAGCTGTCCGGATCAATGACGAGCGCTGGTAGTTGACTTACATGCAGCTCGGCATTCGCTTTGGAGCATGCTGTCGCTTTCGAGCGATTTTGGCCATCTGAAACAGTGCCAATCGTGTGCAAAGACGGGTGATCAACGCAGTTTCAAGCAGCTGTGCGATATCAGTGCGATCCACTCTAAGCCGGCCGGATAACCAAGCCGGCACCAATGATGAAGCCTGGATTGTGCGCTGCCGCGGCGCTGCACTCTCGTTTAGATCATGGATTGAAGCACGACGCGCTATACGATCTCAATGCAAAGCAAAGACCGACAGTTTGAGGATAGAGGGTCCTCCACCGAGCGGGCTGGCGTGTTGCTACTCCTGCATGATCGACAGCAGTTTTGGGTCCAGCGCTCGGGGCAAGCGTTGACACCCAACATGGGTTAGCTAGCAGGTCGAAGGCTCTTGAGAGCGCCATCCTTTTCTCAGCTCTACCTCCGAGAGCATTTTGCTGCCGATGATACCTTTGCTAACGAGGTCCGTGATTTCGACCTCCTCGAGCCCGAGCAAGTCTGCCAGGATCTCGCTGTTATGTTCTCCCAGAGTAGGCGCCGCTCGGCGGATTGGGCTGGGGCCTGCGCCTTCGCGAATCGGAATTGACGGCTGCAGGTGCGGCCCTATGAATGCACGTTCGACCTCTTGGAAAAATGCACGCGACCTTAGGTGCGGATCTTGGAGCAGGTCGACCGGCGCGCGGACCACTCCGGCCGCGACCCTTGCGCCCTGCAGTTGAGCCATCGCCTCATCAGCATCACGCCGGCGTGTCCAGCTTTCGATTTCGTTCTCGATTGTATCTTCAATCAAGCGGCGGCGTCTTTCGGACTTCAGCGATGGGTCGGCAGCCCACTCTGCTCGTCCGATGAGCGCCGCAAGCCGCTGCCACATGCTGGCGTCGGTGACCGCTAGCATTATCCAGTTGTCCTCACCGGCACACCGGAAGCAGCCGTGTGGGACGAATTGCGGATGTCGGTTACCATACCTTTCCGACACACCAGAAAGGGAATGGACGATAATCCATGGGGCTGTAAACGGCATCATGCATTCGACCTGCGCGAGATCAATAAACTGCCCCTGCCCAGTCTGGCGGGCGTGGATCAGTGCCACAAGAACTGCCGCGCAGCCATTCAGACCGCCTACGGCATCGCCAAAAGCGACGTGGCTCATCACTGGTGGCCCATTGCTAGTTCCTACCACGCTCGGTAGCGCTGAGCCCTGCTCCAGGGTCGAGCCGTAGGCTCGGCAGACCCGATGAACACTGTTGGTGCCAAAGGCTGACATCGACATCACCACAAGGCGCGGGTTCAGCGTCCTGAGGACCTCGTAACTAAGCCCAAGCTTTGGCAGCACGTCCACGGAGTAATTGTCAACCACGATGTCGGCGCGCGCTATGAGGCGCTTCGCAACAGAGAGGCCCTCGGGCCTGGTCAGATCAAGCGTGATGCCGCGTTTGTTGCGATTCATAATGCAGAAGCGGAGCGTCTTTTCGTACCTCTGGCCGTGCACGTAGTTCGGTCGCCGATCGACGCCGCGCCACCAGTCCGGATACTGAATAGCCTCGATCTTGATAACATCCGCACCGAGATCAGCCAGAGTTCGCGTGCAGAATGGGCCCGCCCAGCCCATCGAAAAGTCGATGGCGCGAACTCCCTCCAATGGCTGTTCGGCGAGACGGGCACCGCCGGACGGTACGGACGTCCCCCTCGCCGAGCCCATTCGTCCGTTGGTGAAAGCCTGGCGCTCCCCGGCTGCTGGAACCTTCCCGCCCCGGCGGGGCGGTGTCAACGTCAAGCGCTGCATCGAGCCTGCCGTCAGAGCTCTCTCTTCGCCCATGAGGAGGGGTACGATTGCGCCACGCTCGATCTTCTCTTGATCCTCGAGAAGATCGGATATCTCCGGTACGGGCACAATCGGGATCTTGCGTTCTAGTGCCCGGGCAAACCACTGCCGCGCAGTCCGTGTCTTGAGCTTCGGGACGATCAGTCGTTCAATTTGCTCGATATGCTTCAGACGATCAACACCGAGTACCAGAGCTGGATCATCACGCAGTTGAGGAAGATCGAGCATCTCGCAGAACGCACGCCATTGCTTTGGCGTTATTGTCGTGACGCCGAGCCAGCCCTTTTTGGTTTCATAGATGCCGGCCGGAAAGTTTGGCCAGAACCGATTGACGCCCATACGATGCATCACCTCACCGCGCTCAATGGCCTCGAACAGCTGATACTCGCTGAGCGAGATACATGCCTCGTATATGCTGAGCGAATGTGACCGGCCTGCTCTGCTCCCCAGTTGCGCAATGAGCGATGAGGCCACGGCGATAAACCCCCAGAGGCCAGCTAGGATGCCGGTCTGAAAATCCGGCGCGTGCAGAGGCGGACCTTCGATCGGCCCAACCAGCTTGATGAGCCCGGCAAGGGCACGCACGACTGAATCGCTCGCGACGAACTCACAATAGGGCCCCCCTCGACTGAACCAGCTCGCTTCGAGGTAAATCAAGCCTGAGTGCCGTTGACGGATTGCGGCGACATCAATGGACGGGCACTCCGCGCAATCGATATCGCGCCCATCGACCAGAATGTCGCAATCTTCAACCAAGCGCGTCAGTTGCTTGATCGCCTCGGGATCCGCAGGATCGATGGTAATGCTCGACTTGTTGAAGTTCAGGAACGCGAACCAGGCGCTCTGACCACTTGGGGTGAACGGAGCGCTGGAACGAAGCGGATCGGCGGCTGGCGGCTCAACCTTCGAAACGTCGGCACCAAAATCGGCAAACAGCCGCGCACAATAGCTCGTTGCAGCTGAGCTACCAATCTCAAGGACTCGTAGCTGCGACAGTGCCTCGCTGGAAGGTTGCGCTTCTCTTGCCATAAGTATGCTCCGGAATTTCTCCGCCTGCCTAAGGTAGACATTCAATCGCTACGCCGCACAAGACGGCCAGATAACTGGCGCTTTCCGCGCAAGGGGAGTGATATACGGGCTGCACAACGGATTTGTCCGATCTCACCTCCCTTCCGAAGATCCAGCAAGGACCGTGCCGGTCCGAATTGGTTCGAACAAAGTGCGTCGCGGAATGACAAGGAACGGGCTGGATTCAATGGAACAGGTAATCCCTGCCGGCCAAAGTGCAGCTACAAGCGTACACGGCTGATGGCGTCCTGCGAAGCAGCACCACTTGATCCCTCTACGCCTTACCTCCCGGTTCGCGGATGCCGCCGCGGAAGAGTATTCGCAACCGAACATTGGCCCAGAATGATTCGGTCTCGCCCTAGTTCGCTTGCTTAATTCGCAACTTACGCCGCAAATTGCAGCCCAGCTTCCACTGGACCTCGAGAACGCGGCTTGCACGTTGTGAATACCTTCTTACCGATATTTCCTGTCCGCCTCCCCGTATCTGATTGTACGTGCCGGCCACCTATGTCGCGTTACAGTTGAAGCCCGCACAATTCCTGAATGTCCACAGCACATTTCTGTCTAATACATTTCTGTCTAATAGAGAGCAAAATGCTGGGATTCGTGCATAAACTGCAGCGCTTCCGGGTTCTCAGCGGTTGTAGAATGTGTAGCACGACCGCGCAGCGCTGATCGCGCCGAGGGGCTGTTATAGTCCTTGCGCATTAGTAGAACATCTTACCGGGCTGATCGGGTCGACCGTCCCTGGTTCATATCCAGACCAACGCGTCAAACGAAACGCCTCATGGTTAGCCGCCGAATTCGCCGCCCGTCATATCAATCGTCGCTCCGGTAATGAAGCCCGCTTTCGGCGAGGCCAAAAAAGCGGCGAGGTCTGCTACCTCTTCGGCCGTTCCGAAACGGCCGATTGGAATACGGCTGAGGGCGGAGCGATTGACGGCGGCCTCCGCTGGTCCAGTGAGGTCACTAAGAATCCGTCCCGGAGCAATACAGTTGACGGTAACTCCGTGTGGAGCGAGATCCCGCGCAGCAGCGCGGGTCAAACCGATCAGTCCCGCTTTCGATGCAGCGTAATGCGGACCGGCGATTAGCGGCACGGCACGGCCGGCGAGCGACCCAATATTGACGATGCGCCCGTAGCCGTTTGCAATCATGGATGGCGCTAGGAGACGTATGAGGGTGAACGGGCCGCTGAGATTGACATCGATGACGCGCGCCCACTCCTCCCGCGACATTTGCGAAAACCAAGGTAACTTATCGTCTACACGCTTTGGCGAGATCCCCGCGTTGTTTACCAGAACAGCAATTTCACCCCATCGACTGCGGATCTGGTCAACAAATCGGTCCACCTCATTTTGGTGAGTGACGTCGACCACCCCGGCAAGCACCCGATCTTCTGGACCACTAAGACTCTCCAGCGCACGCTGTAAGTGGTTCGCGTGTGTCGCCACAAAGGCTACTCGATAGCCATCGGCCAAGAACCGGCGTACGATCGCAAGTCCGATCCCGCGTGCTCCTCCCGTGACGAGTACAGCGGAGGGATCACCTTCGGTTGCCATCGGCCTTCCTGTTGGCATTGTTTCGCCGATCATAGGTAGTGATCTCGGAGGTGCTGGGGGAGCCGCTGGGCTTTCAAAGTGAAACGAAGTGTCCAACGGCAAATGCTGAGCTTCGGATGTTCTCCAGTTACGGCAGTTGCAGCTCCAGGCTCGGAATGGCTCTCACTCCGCCACAGGCGCTGAGGCTTTGTCGGGCTCAATGATGGCCTCAGGCACCTTCTCCAAAATGCACTCACACAGCCGTTTTATGTCGTCAACCTCATGATCGGCCGTAATGCACACCCGAACGCCTGCTTTTCGTTGTGCAACGGTCGGAAAGAAGATCACGGAGGTATAAAAGCCCGCGTCGAGGAGCTCTCGGGCTAGTGCAATAGCCTTCGCTTCCGATCCAGCAGCAACCATTCTGATCGGAAGCGAATTGCCTTTTTCAGGGGTCTCGACGCGACGATCAAAGACCTGGATACGTTGTGACAGCCGCGTCTGGCGTTCGGCAAGCTCTGCGGATCGGTGAATCTTGCAAGAGCCAAGCGCGGCGCCAACCGCTGCCAAATTGGGCGGGACCGAGAATGCATACGGAATCGCGTATCGCCGAAACAGGGCTTCCTGCTCGGCCGTTCCCAACATCAACATGCCGCCCGATGCGCCGAAGCCCTTGGCTAACGAGGCTGCTATAATCGTACGGTCACCTAGGACTTCCGGGAATTGAGTGCGTGCAAACCCTTCGCCTTGGCGGCCAAACAGCGAAATCCCGTGAGCATCGTCAATATAAAGAAAGAGCCCATAACGCTCCTGGAGCTCACGAAGCTCCTTTATCGGCGCGTTTCCTCCCATCGAATAGACGCCGTCGCACACATAGGCAACTACTCTCTGTTCGCGGCACAAGCGTTCTAGTGCGTCAATATCATTGTGCTCAATCGTTTCCACTCTCGTTTCATCGGCAACCACCGGCTTATGATATGCGAGCGACAAATGCGCGATGCGATCAAACACGACAAGGGGCTTTTTACCGTCCGTAAGAAGGCCAGAAGCAAGAATGGGCATCGCACCCAGATTGGCGAGCATGACTGTCGAAAAAGCGATAACCCGCGCGCTGAACATCTCCGACAGCGCTGCTTCGAGGTCGGCCAGAAAATCGAAATTAAGCCGTGTTCGTGCGCATGACCAGTGCAGCGATCCATGCGCCTTGATGGCATCGATCGCGGCAGCCACAATTGTCGGATGATTATCCAGTCCCAAATACGAACACCGCACGAAATCGATGACCTGGCGTCGACCGCTGAGTGGACCGACGCCTAACGCAAAGGCGCGTCCAATCGTCGAACGTCCGTGTACAGCCATGAGACCAGCGCTGTGAGCTGCATTAAAATATGGCCGGCTCTTGTTAATGACATACGCGGTGTTGCGAAAGTGCTCACTCGGACGACCATGATCGGAGGCGTCGCGCTGGTGTCCCATTACGTTCTCCATTCCATGTTGGCATCACGCGCGACTCGACGCAGTCGGCCCCACCTGTCTTTGGGAACAGCCTGATCATCTCTTAGCCGCAAGTGAACTAACATCAGGTTGTTCGCCCTGACAGCTACTAGATCAAATGGGCGGCACATTAGACGACCACAACGTTAGAGGACGTCCTCCAGTCCCCCGCCTCCTTAGTGCTGCTCCGCACGGTATCTGCGGATCAGCCTTCACCCGGCCTCACTTGTAAACACGATCTTTTGTAAACAAGAGCTTGGCACGCCAGATCCATCAAACCCTTGCAATCGGGGCCGAAAAAGAGATGGTCCGCAATCGTAAGCCGGCGCTATTCCACTGCTCACGTGCGCCACATGCGTCGTCTGCAATCCCAGTCCTCTGACTTATGCGCCGAACCGATCGCTAACCACGATCGACGCGATGACACACGCCTGCGTGACCGGCTTATGCAGGCCCTTTCTCAAAGGCGAGCGACCGAGCCTCGGCTCACTTACTCACCCGCCCTGCAGCCGCAATCGCGATTGCGATCACAGCGAAAGCAAGACCTCAATCAGGTCAAATCGCCGCTGGTGAGGGCGTTGTCACGTTTAGACCACTATCAGATCCAGGATCCTCGATGGCTGTCGAGAAAGCCGGCGAACACTTCGACGACATATTCCGCGTCGGTACGATTCATCGGCGTTGAGATCGAGGCGGCACCTCCATAAGGCAGAATGATGCCGTTCTCTGCAAAGAAGTTCACGAGCTGCTTCATCAGTTTCGAGGCGTTCGGCGCGAGATAAGCTTCACGATTGTCATTTGGCGATTGGGACATCGGATGAACGCGAAAGAGTGAAGCGGCTCCCGTGACGCAGAAGGGCGCAACACCTTTTGAGATGGCTCGCGCAATCCCATTCCGGACAACGTTCCCAAGATCTTCAAGGTGTGCGAGGGCCGCGTGGTCCAAATGCCGCATCGCTGCAAGCCCGGCCGTTATGGATAGAGGATTGGCGGAAAATGTACCGCCTTGGGGGAGCAGTGGTCGACCGGCCGAGGCATCAAATACTTCCATCACCTCCTGCCGACCACCGATTGCTCCAATCGGCAGGCCGCCACCGATGATCTTCCCCATCGTGATGAGGTCCGGAACGAGACCATAAAGGGCCGACGCTCCCTCGAAGCTCTGCCTAAGATTCAGCACCTCGTCAGCAATTACCAGGACGCCGTTCATACGAGCGGTCTCTTGGACTGCCGCAATGAAGTCCGGCTTTGGTGGAATTAGTCCCGCGCGACTCGGCATCGGATCTATGATGATAGCGGCAAGATCCCTCCCGTGCAAAGACAGCAATCGGCGCGCGCCATCAGCATCATTGAACCGCATCACAATGACTTCATCTAGCACGCTCGCGGGCATTCCACGATAGGACGGCGTCGACCTAGGATCGCTCGGACTCCCCCAATCGTCCGGCGCCGCTGCAAGACTTACCTCGGCCCAGTCGTAAGCGCCATGATACGCCCCCTCGAGCTTTGCGATCTTCGAACGACCTGTGAAAGCCCGAGCGGCCTTTATCGCAAATAGCACGGCTTCAGTGCCGGTATTGACGAAGCGAACACGCTCGACGCGAGGAACGCGCTGGCAAAGCAGTTCTGCGAGGGCGATCTCGCTCTCTGTCGGATATGAGAAGCAGGTTCCCAAATGCAGCTGGCGGGTCAACGCCTCCACCACGGCTCCAAACGCGTGACCGTGAATCAGCGTCGTAAAGTTTGCGTTCAGGTCAAGAAACCGATTGCCATCCACATCGATAAGATAGCTGCCGTCTCCGCGCTCGATATAGCGAGGAACCGGACCCCGCTCGATACTTGCTCGCGACGTTCCATCAGGGAATACCAGTTGCGCGCGCGCAAACTTTTCCATGGACCTCTGCCCAACCTTCGAAGCTCCAGCCATATCCGACCCCGCACTCTCCTGCTACGCGATTGATTGGTCCTTAGTGTCCCCTTCGCCTGCCATCCTAGATGCTGGCGACTGCCTCTTCATACTCTGAACCTCCGAATTCTTTCCAGTGTTCTCCCGCTCGTCGCACTTTTGCATAAGGCTGGGCTAACTGCCCCGCGTGCCAAAGTTCCGATATGCACTCATCTCAATCGCATGACATCGTTCTGTTGCCTCCACTGCTCATCCCGGAGCCTCAGTAGAACTGGGGGTGACGCGCGCTTCTTTTTCGCTCGACAACTCGCAGTTTTGGCGAGCTAGATGACGTCGACACTCTCAGTTCACTCGTTATCGTGATGATCAACGAGTCGCCGCAATTCCTCTCCGGTCAACCAAACAAGTAGATCGTCGTCTACAATGTTTTCTTCAACGAGATGCAGCACCGATCCGCCTTGCTCGTAGTGCGCATGTCCGTATTGCGCCAGGACGCCTTTTGACAGTAGCCAGCGCTCTGCGAGTCCCACCACGAAATCCGGGGTCCACATTGCAAATGAGATACCGCGTAACACTGCAGCCATGATCTCAGGCATGCCCTGCCCTCTGAAGTCTTTGCGTAGCCAAAAATCCCCGTGATAAGCGACCTTTCCGGTAATGTTCCTTGCGGTTGGTGCGGTGCATCTGCAACGATCTTGAGGATGCGCATGTATTGCGGGATCGGCATAGAACGCCTTCAAGGACTCAAGATTCGCCGCAAAGTTGGTATTCGACAGGTCGTACAGCCGCGCGGCCTCAACGAGCACCACATCGTTATTCTTGTCGTGACCTATCATCCAATAGCCCTCGCCCCGCTTGATCGGCGAGCGATCTGGCCGAAAATTTGGGTATGTCGGCTTCTTGCCCGGAAGAGCACTGGTAATCGAGACGTACTCGCGAAAGTCGTATCCTATCGAAAGCCTGATGCCTTTCTGCGCAGCGGCATCATCATATACCCGAATGAAGCGCGAGACGCTCAACGGATTAGCTAAGCTTGCCATTGCTCCACCTTCTTGCTCACGACTGCGGCCTAGCCGAAAAGAGCTTGATAGCTAGCAATACAGTGTTAAGTAGGAGTCGAGACACTACCTGCTCTAGCAGGCTGTTGCGCTCGCAGTTAACCGGCGGCCACCATTATTGCCCCGCCGCAAGATGGCGCGTGTGCGACGACGAAAATCAAACTGGTACACTTTCCCGCACTAACGATCTAGTGGTGCTGGTCCGACTTGGTCATCCACGAAGAGTAGTCCGGTTGAAAACTATTTTCGGCCGATTTTTGGGGAGCGGTGCCTTCCAAGCACCTCCGTCTTATCATTCAACCGGTCCCCGCTTTCCCGTACCTCTGGGCTATGAGGACGAAAGCGAATATAGCAATCACCCTTGACCGGCGGAGGGGCGGTTGGTCCAATCGAACTAACCCGACTACACTGAGCGACTGTGCGACCAAAAGCTACTCGGCGAACGAAAGTTCAATCCGAAACCAATTGGTCGGTGGGGGTGTAAAGATAACCTCCCTTCAGCGCTCGTGAGCTCGGCGATGTCGATCGGGAATAGTCGATCGTAAACACTAAAGTTCTTTTCGAGGATGGCTCGAGCAACGGCTGATTCTATAGCGGTGGACGCTGCGATGCATAGATAGCCGGGTCAAATCTGCATCGGCGTCTGCAGTGGGTTCAGGCAATCGTCCAGCGACGGCAGCGTGTGCTGCCGGAAGGGAACGATGATCACCTGCCGTCCAACCCACTTGGCTTGTGCCTGTCCGCTATCTCGCCGAGGAGGCGGCGGCGGCGGGCTACGTCGCCGAAGGGTTTTCTGCGGTGAAGCTCAAAGTCGGTTTCGGCGTGGAGAAGGACGCGGCTGCAACCCGCGCAGTGCGCGAGGCGATCGGGCCAACCACTGGGTTGATGGTAGATGCAAATCAGGCCTATGACGTCGTCGCGGCAGTCCGCTTGGGACGCATGATCGAACAGCACGATATCGGCTGGTTCGAGGAGCCCGTCCGACCCGAGGATATTCAGGGCTACCGAGCGGTGAAGGAGGCGCTGTCGATACCCATTGCTGGCGGGGAACGTGAGTTCACCCGCTTCGGCTTTCGCGACCTATTGGTCGCACGTGCACTCGACATCGCACAGCCTGATACGGGCGGCGCCAGCGGTCTCTCAGAATGCAAGAAGATCGCCGACATGGCGGAAGCGTTCGGGATCCGCTACATCCCGCACACCGGCGTTGCTAT
Organism: Bradyrhizobium sp. Rc2d; assembly: GCF_900099855.1. Classification (NCBI taxonomy): domain Bacteria; kingdom Pseudomonadati; phylum Pseudomonadota; class Alphaproteobacteria; order Hyphomicrobiales; family Nitrobacteraceae; genus Bradyrhizobium; species Bradyrhizobium sp. Rc2d. The sequence goes on from NZ_FNCU01000009.1 coordinate 17,540, forward strand.
TGCAGCATCCTTGCACCTGCTTGCGGTTCTGCCGCCGCATACGGTGCCTTCACTTAGCCCCATCGCGCCGATCCTTGAGCTCGACCGCACCGAGCACCCGATACGGCAGGCGATTCTCACGGAGCCAATCGAGCACGCCCGCGGTATCGTCCGCGTGCCGAACGGCGCGGGACTCGGCATTGAGATCGACCGCAAGGCACTGACACGATTTGCTGCGCGCTAACGCGGGAGCACTCCTGGCCATTGGGGGAGCCATGAGCAGCACTCGTTTGTGGGCGACCGATTTTGCGAAAAATCACGTGGGCGCAAGCAAGGGTCAACAGCAGCGTGGAAGTATAATTCTGCCCTTCGAGCTATCATGTGCATGATCTTGTTCTACTACGTATGGGACGATCCGCGAAAGAGATAGACTGGAATGCCCCGACTTCTACAATAGTTGCAAAATGAGGGAAACGATCGATATTGATTTTCTCCATCCGCTGGCTCGGATCGGGTAATGCAGCTTAATGATATCTCGCTAGAACGAGGTACAGTCTGGGTTCATTCATCATTGAGTCGCATGCGGCATCTCCTTTTTGATAGACGTCCTCATGCCGCCACAAAGAAAGGCGCCTCCGTGCTCGACCTTTCGCAGCCTACGACCGCTTATCTTTCCTGAGTTCGATTTGAGCCAACTCAGCAGCGGCCCATCGCCTACGAGCGCGAATAATAGAGGTTTGTGCCTGAGGGGGAAGGCGAATTGACAAAACTGTCGAAGCCGCTATCGCCCTCAGGTCCCAGGCAGCTCGGTCGAGATTAGTATGCGCTCGACCAGATCGACGAGCCAGGTTACGTGAAGGTTCGCTCGCGTTGCGGTTGCAGGGGGCCGGTCGCCGACTTGTTCGACACACCCAAAGCACAGGAAACTCGGCGCGCATTGACGGTAGTGCCGGAGAGCCGTGCATGCGGTTCTAGAGACGGAGAGGTCGCGATTGGAGCAGACCTGAGCGCCCGGTGTGCTTTCGATAGCAATAGATCGTGCTTAAGATTGCATCCTGAACTCTTCAGGTCGCCCTTTTGGCCAGCGATGCTCTTCAGCCTCAAAATACCATTCATCTGCTTACTAGATCGATCAATCCGCTGGTTTTCGACAGCGCAGGACTATGGCTGGCTGTGGTAAATGAGAAGATGTCCGATCGCTGTTTGGCGCAAACTAAAGATGTAAGAGTTCGAAGGTCAGCGAGTTCATCGCGTTGTAACATTGCGCTTGTCCGCGAAGCCGCCTGAGGCCCCCCGCTAAGTCCGGCCCTTAGGGTCTCTCTCGCACCTTCTAGGGCTCTTCGGCTTCTAAGACCATTAAGTGACATATTTCCTGGGTCATTCTCGTGCGCAAGCATGATAGACGGTCGTTCGATCCAACTCACGATCATCGTGAGGCATTTTCCGAGGCAAACAAGAGAGGCGTGCGATTGGCCGCTTTCAATTCACCGCCCGCTCGGCATTTCGATATGCTGGCTAAGGTCCCATCTGCCGCAGCGTCCAGCCCGTCGCCCCGCGCGCAAATGCGATACAGCGGATTTTAGGCATTGACTAGCAGGTCGCGCGGTAGGCTGCTCAGCGACTTTGCTCCATCGTCTGCCAAGCGCACAGTCTCACTGAAGACATAACCATCGCCCTTCTCCCAGACGCCGATTATTAGATGAAAGGCCATGTTGGGTTGGATTATCGTCTGGTCGTCGTCCTGCAGGCTCGCTCCGCCGTCCGGCCAATCGATTCCGATGGAGTAGCCGATTCGTGATTCTTTGCGCACGCCGCGAGGATTGAACGTGCGCCGGAACGCTCGCTCGACATCGCCGCACGTCACTCCGGGCCGCATGGTTTCAAACGCTGCCTGGAAGCCATCGACTGCCGCTTGGTGCACGTGCCGCGACCGAGCAGGCGGCTCGCCCAAGAACACCGTCCGGGACAACGCGCAGCAATAACGGTAGCGGAAGGCGCCGATCTCGAAGTTGGTTTGGCAACCTTTTGCGTAGCGCCCGTCGGCCCACTTAATATGCGGTGCAGTGGCGGGTGAGCCAACCGGCATGGTCGGGAAAAGGATACGGGAAGGGCCGCCCGGGAACTCCGGTGTGCCTGTGATTAGTGCGTGCGTTATGGACGCTGCTACATCGCAGTGGCGCGCTCCTACAGCGACCCCAAGCCGACCCACTTGCATCGCCCGATCGACGATCTTTCCGGCCTGCTCCATGTAGGCGAGCTCCGCAGGCGATTTCAACAACTTTAGCTTGGAAATCATGCCATCGGCATCACTGCTCCTCGCAAGGTCGAGGCTCTTGCCCAGAGCAGCGTGGGCCTTGATCCCATAAACCTTCGCCGATAGTTCGATCCCGATGCGGCTCGACTTGGTGCGCTCGCGGATCATATCTCCTATCGGCTGCCACGGTGTCCGTTGGTTCGAACCTATGTATCGCTCCGGATAGCCTAAGATGCGCGACTGCGGCAGGTAGGAGGTCGTGGTTGCGCATGCAACATCCATCTCTCGCAAGATCAGCCAGGGATCTTCCTCGTCTTGACACACAAGAGCGAGTTGCGGAACGTACTCCGAGTATCCGTCGTAGCCGGTGAGGTAGTTCATGTTCGATTCGTTTAGGACGAGCAGCGCGTCCGTGCAGAACTCAGCCATTTGCTGGCGTAGCCGGGCCGTGCGCTTCCGATACTCCTCTGGGCCAAATGCAGGCATGAGCATTCTCTCCGATCTTTGGCTGGTGGTTTTTAGTTGGCTCCTTCGACTACGATGGGCGGCATTGCTCCCCTGTCATGACGATATCATGCGCAGCTCGCGCGGCCACTGCCTGATTTCATAGTGGCCAATTGGCAAAGCCAGTGGTTTAACTTGCTTGCGGTCGATCAACCGGCAAGCGTCCCGTTCAGCCGGATATGAGCTGTGATGTCGTGCCGGTCTCCGCAGGCAGCGCTTACATTTGGTCACTCGGTAGTGAATGAAATGCAGCAGTACATCGTTCGACCTTGCCGCAGCGGTCGGCCCGCACACTTTTGTAACACTGAGGTCGACCGCGGTTACATCCGCCTTCATCTGGTAGAGGTTGTCAGGCGGCAGCAATCATTCGATGACATCATCAAGAACGCGCCCAGCCGACGACTTCGTTGCGAGCACTGGGACGGCCAGCGGCGCTCAATGGACTCGAGGCTTAGGTGCAGCTTGTCCTTCGTAAGGAGACTGGTATATCGCCGATCCGTTCGAGCGCGAAGGTCGTCTCACGATAGCAAGTTGCGGACCTTTATACCCCGGACCTTTATACCCTCGCCACAACGCATCTGTTGCCGCAATACGAAAACGCTTCTTTGCTGCGTCATCGGGTTACTGGATCAAGTTCGCGTTGCAATCACTTGCAGTTGCGACATTTTATCAAGCGGAACTCCTGATAAGCTGGACTACGCTCGGGGCGCTGAATGTTGGTGTCGCGTGACCGTGGCGTTCCGGTGAACCAGTGTGGCCTCGAAAATGGGAATTATCAGATGGGAGTGTTGTCGCATCTGCGAGTTGTCGAGATCGGGAGTTCGGCTCCAACCAGCTATTGCGCGCGATTGTTCGCGGATTTTGGCGCGGAGGTTCAGAAGGTTGAGCCGCCAAGTGGCGATCCGCTTCGCTGCTGCGCGCCCCTCACGGATAATGGTGGAAGCGCGTGGTTCGCATTCCTAAACTTCAACAAGTCTAGCATCATCATAAATGGCGGGGATCCCGACGCACCCACAGAGCTGACAAAACTGATCGAAGATTGCGACATTCTCGTTGATGGGCGCGACGTTGATCCTGCCGATTGCCCGCTCTTTGACATCACTGCGATCCGGCAGCGTCGTCCGGGGCTGATCTATCTTGAAGCGAGCTGGTTCGGTCGTGGTGGTCAATATACAGACTTCTGCGCGACAGACTCGACCGTCCGTGCGCTTGCTGGGCTCATCAAGCTGGTTGGACCGGTTGAAGGGCCCCCCTTGCACGCACCTGATTTTCAGACGGGTATACTCGCGGGCCTGTGGGCCTTTATCGGCGCGGCTTCGTCGGTACTTGGTCGAACAAAGGACGCGATAGGGCGGTCCTGGTCGCTCAGTATATTCGAAGCAAACCTCGCTCTTAGCGAGGAATTCATGTTAGAAGCGCCTGCGCGCGCTGATGTGATGCGCCGAATGGGTATCAACCGCTTCTGGCCGACTTTTCCGGCCGGCATTTATGAAACCAAACAGGGTTGGCTTGGCGTTACGACGATCACCCCGGCACAATGGCGTGCGTTCTGCAGCATGCTTGGCCTGTCTGAATTGGGTGATGATCCGGCTCTGCTTCTGGGGATCGGTCGTCTGCGACACTTTGAACATATCGAACGACAGTTCATCCCGAGGCTGAAGACGCGGACAGCGCAGGAATGGTTTGCGGAGGGACTGAAGCGAAAGATCCCGATCGTGCCGGTACCCGAAATATCCGATCTGCTAAAGGATGCCGAGAAAAAGGTACGCCGCGCAATTGTGCCCGTCCAGTTCGGCGCAGAGGAGTGCCTTTCCGTCGGATCGATGCAGCGGTTGACATTGACGCCGCCGCGGCCAGGCGGAAAAGTGCCGGCTCCTGGCGAGCAACAAACTTCCGCTAATAGCCAGAGACACATTGGCACTGCGTCAGGCTCGGGTGGCCGCATCGGAGGCGGCGGGTTACCATTGCATGGAGTTCGCGTCATCGACTTCACGATGGGTTGGGCGGGCCCGTTGTGTACGCGTACACTGGCCGATCTCGGCGCGGACGTCATCAAGATTGAGGCGATCCAATATCCGGACTGGTGGCGCGGTGTTGACCGTCGCCCTGCTTACGTCGACGCCCAGATGTACGAAAAGACGATACGTTTCTGCATCATGAACCGCAACAAGCGCGGTATCACACTCGACCTGAAGCGGTGGCAGGGCCGCACTCTCGCCAAACGACTTGTAAAAGGCGCCGATATTGTCGTCGACAACTATTCGGTTGATGTGCTGCCGAAGCTCGGGCTTGGCTATGACGTGCTCCGAGCGCTTAACCCTCGGCTAGTCATGATGTCGATGTCAGCCTTTGGTGTGAGCAGCGTGCGCCGCGATTGCCGGGCCTATGGCTCGACTCTCGAGCAGGGCTCGGGACTACCGAGTGTAATCGGTCATCCCGACGGGCCGCCAGTAATGGGCCACGTCGCATTCGGTGACGCTGTCGGCGGATTAAACGGCTGCGCTGCAGTGTTGGTTGCGCTGATCCACGCCCAAAACACCGGGCGCGGGCAGTTTATTGATCTGGCGCAGGTGGAATGCATGATGCCTTTTGCAGCGCCGTGGATCACTGTCCACTCCACCGGCGAGTCAGCGCCAAAGTATGGTAATCGACATCCTCAGTTCGTCCCGCATGGTTGCTTCCGCTGTGCGGGTGAGGATAACTGGATCGTAGTTGCCGCGACTAATGAGGACATGTGGCAGAGGCTCGCGATTCGTATCGGCCGACCAGACTGGGCGACAGACGCTTCGATGAAGACTGCCAAGGCTCGACGTACCGTCGAGGTTGACATCGAGAAGGCCGTCGAGGCCTGGACGATCACTCGCGATGCGGAACAAGCGATGTTCGAACTGCAGAGTGCGAAGATTGCAGCGGGCGTGGCCCGCTTGCCGAATGACTTGCTCAAGGATCGACATCTCGGCGCGCGCGGATTCCTACAGGATGTCGAACGCGCCTTCATTGGACAACATCCGCAGCCCTCGATGCCGATTCGTGAAGCAACGCGACCGTACGGGATCCGCAACCCCGCACCAACGCTGGGAGAACATAACAAGGAGATTCTATCAGGCCTCCTCGGGCTGTCCGATGCCGAGATTGCACAATTGGCAAGCGAGGGCATCATCGGTACGGCGATGCTCTCCGAAGGGGAGCTAGAAAAAGCGAACATGGCATCGTCAGACTGACAAACCGACTGACCGCCTCAAATCACGTGTCCTCGAGCTGGCATATCGGCCTTCCAGCTATGCATCCTTCTGTTCTTGCCGATTCATACCTAGCGCACCTTTGCCTTTCCCTGAATGACTCTTCGGTGCTTGTTCAGCCCGTGGCGATCCAGTGAATCGAGCAGCCAACGCCTGCGCACGCTCGCTGCGCTGTCGATCAGCCCGACAGCTTGTTCGTTCCGGCGTCGCCTCGACATGAACAGCGGGTATTCTGAGAGCGCGCACGCACGTCGCCGCCCTCGACAAAGATGTGCACGTAGTTCCTTTTCGAGGATCACGGCTGCCCAGCGTATCCCCTCTTCGAGCAATCATTCTTCCTGGCAGACCGTCAGTCAGAACAGTGAGCGTCGCTCCAAAGTCGCCGCTGGACCGCTCTCAGTATTCGACGCTCTTCGGCCGCCGTACAAGGGAGCCGTATCGCCGACAAGAGCTCGATAGGGGTGCGAGCGCTTGGCTCTGCTAAGAAGTCAAATCAATCCGACTTCTCAGCGAGATCTCTTTCGATCGCTCCAGCTCAAAAAAACAAACGGCTGAGGCGATTTGATGTTGCGAACACGACCTCGTGCGCCTTGAGCCTGAGGCTACATAATGCTGGCCACGCAGTCTACTATCAACCTCAGTAGGTTCGCAGCGCGGTGAAGGTCAGGTAAATGCTGCTGAGCGTTCTAGGAACACCCAGTCCACCACTAGGGAGGCTCATCGCGACGCGCGGCACATCCAATCCGCTCGCCGTGTCCACAGCTCGCGCCACCTTAGATGATTGCCCTTCCTTGAACTACTCGTTTGTGGAGAAAGCATCATGGGTTCGATGATTAGCGAGCAAGAAAAAATGCAGGCTCTCGAAAGTTTAGAATCAAACGTCCGCTCATACTCTCGTTCGTTTCCCGCTGTTTTTACTCGAGCGCGCGGCTCTATTATGCTCACGGAAGGCGGCCAAAGAACTATTGACTTCCTTTCCGGCGCCGGAACGCTGAATTATGGCCACAACAATCACCAAATCAAACTTGCCATTACCGAGTATCTTGCGTCGGATGCCGTAGTCCACGGCTTAGATATGGCCACACCTGCAAAGCTCCAGTTTATGGACACCTTCAGCTCTGTCATACTTCGGGAGCGGAATCTGCCATACCGCTTTCAATTTACCGGGCCTTCAGGCGCTTGCGCTGTTGAAGCAGCTCTAAAATTGTCTCGCAAAGTAACAGGGCGGCACAACATCGTTTCGTTCACGCATGGATATCATGGCATGAGCTTAGGAGCGATTGCTGCAAGCGGTAGTCGGTATTATCGAACAGCCAGCGGCGCTGCATTATCCGGCGCAACGTTCTCGCCCTACGATGGCTATCTCGGGCAAGCGGTTGATACGGCTGACTACTTGCGAAAGGTGCTGACGGACGAGAGTAGTGGCGTCGACTATCCAGCTGCCATCCTGCTCGAAACTGTGCAAGGAGAAGGTGGTATAAACGTCGCTGGCAGGGAATGGCTGCGATCAATACAGGCTCTTGCCAAAGACGTAGGTGCCCTTCTCATTGTTGATGATGTTCAGATGGGTTGTGGTCGAACGGGCGACTTTTTTAGCTTCGAGTTTGCAGGCTTATCGCCCGACATCGTCGTTCTTTCTAAATCGCTGAGCGGATACGGCTTGCCATTGTCAATGCTGTTGATCAAGGAGGAGTTCGACGCGTGGCAACCAGGAGAACACACAGGCACTTTTCGCGGAAACAACCTTGCACTTGTATCAGCAACCGCAGCTATTGAGATCTACTGGCGCTGCCGAGCCTTCTCACAGACTATTCACCACTTAGGAGACTTTACTCGGCGTCGGCTTGAGACCATTGCATCTGAGCACGGCAACAGATTTGCGGTTCGAGGGCGTGGAATGGCCTGGGGCTTTGACTGCGAAATGCCAGAGATCGCAGCCGCGACAACACGCACAGCATTTGAGAAGGGGCTCATTCTCGAACGATGTGGCCGCGTTGATGAGGTCATTAAGTTCTTGCCTGCTCTCACGATCGATTCCGAGACGCTAGATGAAGGCCTCAATATATTCGAGGAATCTTTGGTCAAAACACTGAGGCAATGTTAAGGTTGCGGCGATTTGCCGCCGCTGTTCGTCCAAGTAACACGGCAAAGGAAACATCATGTCTTACGAGACTATAAAATATGAGGTGGCCGACCAGATCCTCACTGTCACCTTGAATAGACCGGACAAGCTCAACGCCTTTTCCGTTACCATGGAGCGCGAACTGATTGACGCCGTTGATCGCGCCGACAAGGACGATGAGATCCGGGCCATAATCGTGACTGGCGAAGGCCGAGCGTTCTCTGCCGGAGCCGATCTGTCCTTGGGCGCGGACACCTTCGATCGTGACGTGCGGCGGGGGCCAGTGAGAAGGCTGCGGGACGGTACTGTGGATTACAGCGATCCCAAAGTCAGTGATAGCGGTGGCCAGATCACATTGCGGATATTCAAGTGCCTCAAACCCGTCATCGCCGCAGTCAACGGGCCGGCTGTTGGCATGGGAGTAACCATGCAGCTTGCGATGGATATTCGCATTGCATCGGAGGCCGCGCGCTTCGGATTTGTATTCTCCCGGCGTGGCCTCGTCCCCGAAGGAGATTCGAGCTGGTTCCTACCGCGCATCGTAGGCATCGCGCAGGCACTAGAGTGGTGTTACAGCGGACGGGTATTCCCCGCGCATGAAGCGCTCGCCGGTCGGCTGGTCAGCAAGATCGTGCCGCCCTCTCAACTGTTGCCCACTGCGCGTTCGCTGGCGCGCGAGATCGCCGATAATACGGCACCTGTATCGATTGCGCTGATCCGGCAGATGATGTGGCGCATGCTTGGCGCGGACGATCCGATGGAGGCGCAGAAGATTGAAAGCCGCGGCATCTATACGCGCGGTCGCTCTGCAGACGGCAAGGAGGGCGTGATGGCCTTCCTACAGAAGCGCCCCCCCGTATTCAAGGACAAGGTGTCGGCTGATATGCCGGATTATTTTCCATGGTGGACAGAGCGGGAGTATCGATAAGCATCCGTTTCGGTAACGGCTCGCGACCATCGCGCATGTCCGCGAGGCAAAGTTGCCGGGAGGTAAAAAGTGGTCCAATAAGAGTCATTGCCGTGCGTGCAGATCGATGCAAGAGTCCTCATCGTAGGAATAGCGCGGCTCAAACTCAACCTGGTGGTGCTGGTCCTGAATAACACGGCGTACGGAATGGACGTATGATCGCGTCCCTTGATCACCTCTCGCACGGACGTGCGGCTTGGAACATCGTGACCTCCGGAAATAAGTTCGAAGCGACGAATTTTGGCGATGAGGAAATTCCAGAGCATGACGCGCGATATGAGCGAGCGAGAGAGTTCGTAGGAGTCATGAAGAGGCTTTGGGATACATGGGAAGACGACGCCTTCGTTCGTGACAAGCAAAGTGGGATCTTCGCCGACACGACGAAGCTGCACGTCCTTGGAGCTATCTCTCGGTCAGAGGCCCACTAAATATCGCACGGCCGCCCCAAGGCTACCCTGTACTGGTTCAGGCCGGCTCATCCGAGGCCGGAGTCAGATTCGCTGCAGAATTTGCCGAAGTTGTGTTCACTGCGCAGCCTTTGCTTGAAAGCGGTAAGCAGTACTACGCAGACCTAAAGGAGAAGGCTCGCGGGCTGGGGCGCGAAGACAACCAGATATTGGTGATGCCGGGCATTGTCCCGATTATTGGAAAGACCAAGCAGGAGGCCTCCGATAAGCTTGAGAAACTGCAGTCCTATACACATACAGACGTCATGACGGAGACGGCAGATCGGTGGCTGGGGTTCGTCACCGACCTGCGTGCGATCGATTTGACTCTTTGGTTCCGGGCACTTTGCCGCAGACGAATTTCATTCAGAGCCGCCAAAAGGTGCTCTTCGAGCTAGCTGCGCGCCAAGGAATGACCTGGAGACAGCTGATCCGCTTGATATCGGATTCGCGCGGACACCTAATGGCGGTCGGGACGCCTAATGAGATAGCCGACATCATGATCAATGCCTTCGATCAATATGCGGCCGATGGATTCAACCTCATTCCCGCGATCGTTCCGAGCGGGCTCAAAGATTTTGTGGAGCTCGTCGTTCCTGAATTGCGTCGACGCGGCAAGTTTAGGTCGGGAAGCTCCGGACGGACGCTTAGAGAAAACCTCGGGCTCAAGCGGCCACTCAATCAGTTTACGCGAGCGGCGTAAGCGCTCATCTCGAAGATGATCTGGCTACTTGGGAGACAGATCGCGCTGGGCGCTGTTTAAGCGGAACTGCTGGTGCGGCATTGGCTGGAGCAGGAGATCGGAATCGCCGCCGCAGGATTCGAAGAGGCACGTGAGGCCGCTCCGGCTCGTCTGCTCCCATCGTTAGCTGCAAACATGGCTCTCTGGAATAGTTACTTGCTATTCCGGAACTGGCGTGCCGGCTTGCGTCCTCTAGACATCGGTTTGGGAGGTGTCGCACCCTTGGCCGGCTCAGCGAACAATTCGGACAAGTGAATACCCAGGGTCGCGGCGATACGGTCCAGGAGATCAATGGTCGGGTTCTCTTTCTTCTGCTCAATGCGCCCCATATATGAGCGGTCGATCCCGGCATCATAGGCCAATTGCTCTTGCGGAATGCCGCGCTCTACGCGGATCCGGCGTACATTCCAGGCCACAAGCGCACGAGCGTTCATGCGCAAAGCCAGCCATTATGACGATTATGAAACCACTGGTTATAGCCAGACTATTACGATAAGCTCACACCCAAGCAGTTGGCTGTCCTAGCACTGTTGCTTCTAGGAAGCAGGTCACCGTGAGACGCAGATGTCATGGAGTTTGTCGTTCTCGAATGCCGACGAGCCATCACAAGCGGGCTCACGGCGCGACAGCTCGCTACTGGCGGGAGAGCAAAATGGCTCCAGAGGTACTGCAGCTTTTTCCGGGCGCCGCGACCAAATAGGACAACCGTACAGCTGGAGCTCGAAAAGTGAGCGAATTCTTTCCACTTGGCTGCCTTTAGGCCGCGCTCTTTCACCGGCGCGCGGGCAAACGACTGGCTTCCAGTCCGTTCCCGGTAGGGGGAGGAGCAAGAACAGCCTAAGCTGTGTGGCAAATCTGCGATCAGTCGCAGTATGGACTGCGAATAGATCCAGCGCCGATCAAAGAGCAAATGCCCAGAATGGAGTCACCACGTCATTGTGAGCCGATATGCACTCGCAGTTCCGGCGTTCGGCGAAAAAGAGCTTGGGACCGCGACGATTCGAGCGGTACCAAAATGGCCCCAAGTTCGTTATCGTTGCTCCGATTTCGATAGATTTTTCAGCTTGGTAGGAGTTTCAGGCAGTGCCGGCCGATCCGAAGATCGCAGATTTGGCGCCGAGCGCGCACGAGCTCACGTCATATGACAAGGAGCACGCTATCACCTACATGCGCCTTCTCGATGCCGACGCTGACAAGGCAGATTGGCGCGAAATCGCGCGCATTGTGCTCGAGCTTGACACGACCCTTGAACCGGATCGTGCACGACGCACCTTCGAAAGTCATCTGGCTCGGGCCAAGTGGCTAGCTGGCCACGGCTATCGTGATCTGCTGCGCGGCGGTTGGCCAAAGGAATGAACACGGCCGATCTCAGGATCGGCGGAATTCCTAGCAATCGTAAAACATGATCATTGCATCGATTCAGTGCATGCAAGGCGAGTACGCGGCACGCACGCAACCGTAAAGCGCCACAATCATCGGCTGCACTTCGCTGCGTGTGTAGATCATGCGGGGAAATGGTGCGATGCCGGACACTGACTGGAGATCTGAGGAAGCATACAGCGGCCTCAAGAAGGCAGAAGCTGCCGACCTGGCCTGGGAGTGGCTGCGCCGGGATCGCAACTACCAAGAGGATTATAGACGGTTATCTCGCCGCGAACGTTCAAGCGCAGCGTCGGGCCAGTTCCGACGGAAGTGGGGGCTCTCGTTTTCCTGCTGATCCGCAAAAGACCTTCGATAAGCAAGCAGTCTTCTGGGCACCCGAGGTGCTGTCGACGGTACTGGCCGTGGGGGCGGCCAACTGCATGTCGCCCAAAAGCTACCAGCTCGATTTCGCCAATCTGCCGGGCGGCGAGCTTCGTCGCGCGCTGGATGGATGGCATGCGATCGTGCCGCTCGGAGGCGCGAAGCATCGCCTTTGGCTGAGCAAGCTTCCGGCGAGCGGGTCTGCTGTCGTCGTCGATCTGCCGCTCGATGCGAATTTCGAGCTTCGCTTGCAGGCTGCGCGTCGATTTTGGCTCGCGCTTGAGCATCGGCCGCTCGGAACGCCCCCTCTTGCTTTGCCAGCTTTGAAGCGGCGTCGGCTGATCCTCGCGCTCCGCGCACTGGATGGATGGCAGGAAGGAAATAGCTATCGCCAAATCGCCCAAGGCCTGTTTGGAAGCCATCGTATTGCCGAGCGGGGCTGGAAAACAGACGACCTGCGCAGCCGAACCATTCGACTTGTTAAGCTGGGGCGGCGCCTCATGCGCCTTCGCTGCCGCGCATTGCTCCACAAGGCCAGACGCAGCAATGACAGTTCATGAGCTCTTGGGCGATCAATGGCGTACCTCCGTTCTGTGCAGCCAATTCTTCTGGCATGGCACGATCGCGGATAGGATGAGATCTCTGCGTTCCGATCTCTCACTCTTTGGCGTCTGTATTGCTGCAACAGAGAGGCGCTATCTTCGCAAGGGTTTGATGACTCTGCTCGGATGGATTTCTCAAGTTGAGTGCTCTCGACTTGATGCATCGGTCTCCCGCTGTATCGGATTGAGGGGCGCCTGCTAGGCGTCAGGCAGCCTGCGCAAGTGCTGCCTTCTTGCAAAGACGAGCCACCCATCGGCAAAAAGAACGAGCGATCTCGGGATCCTCGCTGCGATCCACGGCATAGGCGCGATATTGCATGCCACTTGGAGTGCGTGAGCCGGGAATGATTTGCAAAGCGCCACCTCGCACCAGATCACTGACGATGATTTCTGGTGCGACAAGAAGGCATTTTCCTGTCATGACGGCCGGCAGAGCAAGATAATTGTGATCATAGCGCGCGCCCGCTCGTATGTCGTTTGAAGACATGTTCATGGCCCTCAGCCATGTCGGCAGGATGTCGGGACGTGATGTGATGTTCAGTATCGGGGTTGAGCGAACGATCGAGAGCTCTCTGCCCGCGACCAGATTTGGCGGGCCGACGCATACCAGCTCCTCATTGTAGATCTCCCAACTGTCGGCGGGTTCGATGACGGACAGGTCGCGTGTAATCAAAATATCGAAATCATCCGAAGATGTCGGCGGCGAGAGCGAGCTGACGACGTCCACGATGACGCCGCCCGCTTCAGAAGAAAACGCCTGCAGATTTGGAATCAGAAAAGAGAAAGCAAAGGTCGATAGTGACGTGCGGACGACAATCCGATTGGTTCCTGCGCCCGCACGCCGTCGCATTCTCTTCGCGGTGAAGCCGACCGTTTCGAGAGGTTCAGAGACTGCGTTTGCGAATAGCCTTCCGAACTCGGTCAAATCACTGCGCCGGCCGCGCCGCTCGATGAGGTCCGCACCGAGATAGTCCCGCAGGACGGACAAATACCGGCTGACCGAACTCTGCGTTGTTCCCAAAGTGGTGGCCGCGCGCGTGACGCTGCCTTCGCGTGCGACGGTCACAAAAGCACGGATGGCATTTAAAGGAACTTCATCGTCTTGAGCCGCCATTGTCTGCTCCGGCACCCGAATGAACATCCATCACATTATTCGATGTCCATAGCGGGATTGCCGCGTATCAACGCTGGGTTGCGCACAAAATCCGCGTGGGAGCGCATTGATACTTGGTCCAGTACCGCACAAGATCTGCGTCAACAGCTCGGTGCTGTCAGGGGCTAGGTCCTTTTGCGGCGTGCCGGCTTCGGCTTGCGACCTTTAGGTAAGGTAGCGAGTGGCGGCGCACCCTTGGATGGCCGAACAAACAGCTCGGATACAGCTACGCCGAGCGTCTCGGCAAGGCGATCGAGAAGATCGATTGTCGGGTTCGCCTGTTGGCGCTCAAGTCCGCTCATATAGGAGCGATCAACACCTGCATCATAGGCCAATTGCTCTTGCGGAATACCGCGCTGGACGCGGATCCGGCGCACATTGTAGGCCACAAGCGCACGAGCTCTCATGCGCGTAGGCAGCCATTTCGATGGTCATCAAACCACTGGCTATAACCGACCTAAAAACATCACCGAATTGGAGGTTTTCGATCGAATTATTCGATTCGTGTCACCAAATGACCCGACGCTGCTGGGCCGTGCCGCCCAAGCGCTGGTATGTCGACCGTCTATCAATTTGCGGCGGCGCAGGTTTTGCGGGCGCTGACCGGAGCTCAGCCGTTCGGCTGGCTCGGCAGCCGTTCGATTCCGCTGCCCCATTTGCGCGAATGGCCTCGAGCCAAAGGCAAAGATGCTGACTGAAACGGAGCCGATGGTCCTCCATTCAACGAAATGGAGTTGCAGCCCCGATGAATGAGCCGGCGCAAACCATCGAGATTGCAGCAATAGCCGTTCAGGCAAGGTTAGAGTTGGCCTTCAGCGCAGAAAGCGCGTTTCAGCTGCCTTAACCTCGTCCATTCGCTGGAGTCTGAAGATTTCCTCTACCGGTACAATATCCTTGTGGACGTTCTGGACGCCGCCGTCAGCGATGATCCGGCGGAAAGTCTCCTGCATGGCGGTTGCAGCAGCACGGATGCCGTAATTGCCATAGATCATCATGCAAACATTGCCCAAAGTTTTGACCCGCTTGGCGTCGAGGCCAGGGTAGGCGTTTGGTACGATCACCAGCGGCACCGATCCGGTCCAAGCGCGCGAAAAGCTTTCGATTTCGCAAGGAGTCTTCCTTTTCGAATGGATCAAGATCATGTCCGCGCCAGCCTCCGCATAAGCGTGCGCCCGATGCAGGGCCTCCGCTTCGCCGAGGCTGGCGATCAAAGCTTCGGTGCGGGCGATGACGAGGAAATCCGGATCCGATCTTGCCGTGATGGCAGCCTCGATCTTTCCCTGGAATTCTTCAATGCGCAACAGGGCCTGACGGCCGTCGGCAACAAGGCTCGTCACTTTTGGAAAAGTCTTGTCCTCGATGACAACGGCGCTGGCGCCGGCCCGCTCATATTCCGTGATAGCGTGGATGACGTTGATCGCATTGCCATAGCCCGTATCGATATCGGCAACGATCGGCAGCCTCGTGCGTCCGGCGATCGCCCGCAGCATGTCGAGATGCTGTGTCATCGAAATCAGGCTCATGTCCGGCAGCCCATAAAGCGCTGACAGCTCGAAGCCGGACGCCCACAGTCCGTCAAATCCAGCTTCTTCCGCGAGAATCGCTGAAAACGGGCTGTGGGCGGCTATGATGTGGACCAGGCCAGTCTCGGCCATGCGGGCGCGCAGGCTTTTGGGGGGCATCAGAAGATCTTTCAGGACAGGGTCGCGCAGGCGGCAATGATACGGTCGCAAGCCCGGGTGAGCTCTTCGAGCGAGGAAGCATAGGAAATCCGGATATAGGGCGATGCCATGAAGCCGCTGCCCGGCACGACAGCCACGGCGAAAGCATCAAGCAAATACATGGCAAAATCGGTGTCGCCTTCGATCACCTTGCCGTCCGGCGTGCGCTTGCCGATGACACCCGCGCAGGAGGGGAAAACATAAAAAGCGCCGTCCGGCACACGGCAAGCAAGCCCCTTGGCCTGATTCAGCTTGGCGACGACAAGGTCGCGGCGCTCCAAAAACGCGCGCGCGAACTCTTTGATATGGTCCCGGTTCCCTGACAGTGCCTCGAGCGCGGCATATTGAGAAATCGAGCTGGTGTGCGAGGAGGTCTGGCCCTGGATGAGATTCATGGCCTTGATCAGCGCCAGAGGTCCTGCACCGTAACCGACGCGCCAGCCCGTCATTGCGTCTGCCTTGGATACGCCGTTGACTGTTAAGGTGCGCTCGTAGAGGTCCGGCGCGACTGCGGCCATCGTTGCGAAGTCGGCGTCATAGGTGAGCTTTTCATAGATGTCGTCGGATAGCAGGTGCACTTGGGCATGCTCGCGCAACACCGCGGCAAGCGCGAGCAAATCACTTCGGCTGTAGACCGCACCGGTCGGATTGCATGGCGAATTCAACATCAACCATTTGGTGCGCGGCGTGATCACCTTCTCCAACGCCTCGGAGCGCAGCTTGAAGCCATGGAGTTCATCGCAGGCGACGAGCACCGGCTTGCCGCCGGCCAGGGCCACCATATCGGGATAGGAGACCCAGCACGGCGTCGGGATCACAACCTCGTCGCCCGGATCGAGGCTGGCGAATAGTACGTTGAACACAACCTGCTTGGCGCCGCAGCCCACCGTGATCTGGTCAATACCGTAGTCGAGCCCATGATCGCGACGCAGGCTCTCGCGAATTGCTTCCCGCAGTGGCTTGATTCCGGCGACCGCCGTGTATTTCGTCTGCCCGTCGCGGATTGCCCGGATGCCAGCTTCACAGATAGCGGACGGCGTGCCGAAATCAGGCTCGCCCTGGCTGAGCGTAATCACATCGGCGCCCTGATCGCGCAGCTCGGCGGCGCGAGCCGTCATGACGTTGGTTTGAGAGGGACGCACGACCTTGAGCCGTTCTGAAACGAGAGACAGGACACAATATCCTACGAGTTCGAATGAGCGGTTTCATGGGGATCTATCCGAACGCGGACGACCAAACTAACCGGGTGATCGCGGCTTTGGATAAAATCATCGAAGATTACGATAACTGTATCGCTTGTTCGTGCGGCTCTGTTGGGCGCCCTGCGCAGTGCCTTGCGTCTCAGCTCTTCCTCTTCATCAGCCTGCGCCCGTAGCGCCGACCATCGCATGTTCGCAAGCTTACATCGACTTATTCGATGAACGTCATCCTGCCGTAGCAGTTCAGGTTTTTAAGGTCGCGCACAATCGCGAATATGCCTGAATGACACAGGCGCCCAATTTCGGTGGTCCGCCAAAGTCCGTGCCAATCTTAAGAATTCACGGTCGTGACATTCGTATCAATGGAAGTGAACCGGAGGTGGTGATGACCCGTATTGATCTGACGCGACGGCAAGCCATCGCAGGCGCCGTTGCCGCAAGCGTGTTAGCCAGCACAGGCGCCGGCGCTGCGGAGGGCGAGCCGAAGACATTGACGCGTCGGCGCCTTCGGGTCGGCATGTCTGGATTTCCGCGATCCTTCGATCCGGTCATCGCGACCGATACTGCCATTCGCCGGATCATACCGCAGCTTTTCGATACGCTGATCACCTTCGACCACGCCCACGACATGGGGCTACGGCCCAGCCTGGCCGAGCGTTGGGAGCGGATCAATGCGCAGTCGCTGCGGCTGTTCTTGCGCAAGGGAGTGGCTTTCCATGACGGAACGCCTTTGACGGCCGAAGATGTTGCCTTTAGCCTTGGGCCTGACCACCTGCTGGGACCCGGACGCAGCGGAATGTCCGAGGCGCTTCAGTCGCTTGATCGGCTCGAGAAGGTCGAAATTGTCGATCCTTACACAGTCATTGTGCATGCAAAGGGCGCTGACGCGCTCCTCGAGCAGCGTCTGGCTGCTTGGGGATCGGAGATCGTCAGTCAGCGCGCCTTCGTGGCGGCGGGCTCGTGGGAGCGCTGGACCACAGCCCCTGTCGGAAGCGGTCCCTACAAGCTCGTCGATCACAAGCTGGATATTCGTGTCTCGTTGACCGCCCACGATGCGTATTGGGGCGGGCGGCCGCCGTTCGATGGCATCGAATACCGCATCATTCCCGAACTTTCCGCGCGCGTGAACGGCCTGCTCGCCAGCGAGCTCGACATTGCCACTGACATTCCGCCGGACCAGTTTGCGGGCATCCAGAAGCGTGCTGATCTTGAGGTCGTGGGTGGTGCCGTGCAGAATATCCGCTCGCTCGTCTTTGATCAGACCGATTCCCTTCTGAAGGATGCGCGTGTTCGCCGTGCGATGAGCCTTGCGCTCGACCGCAAGCTGATCGTGCGGAGCTTGTGGGAGGACCGGCTCCCGATTCCGAACGGTTACCAGTTGCCGAGCTACGGCGAAGGCTACATCCACGAGTTCCCCTCGCTTGCCTATGATCCGGGCAAAGCCAAGGAGCTGCTGGCCGAAGCGGGCTACAAGGGAGAGCAGATCACCTATCGTCTGCTCAACAATTACTACCCCAATCAGGTCTCTGGCGCGCAGACCATGATCGAGATGTGGCGTGCGGTTGGCCTGAACGTCAAACTTCAGATGATGGAAAACTTCGCGCAAATTCAGCGCCAGCCGGTGCGTGCCATCTTTGACACGTCCAATACGGCACTCTTTCTGGATCATCTCGGCCATCCCTGGCGTGAATACGGTCCGAGCGGCACCCTGCCAAAGTCAATTGGAATCTGGAGGAACGAGGAATATTTCGCGCTCGGCGCAAAGCTCCAGGACACCGTCCAGGGCGAACAGCGCCGGCCGATCATCCGTCGCATGCTCGAGATCATCAACGAGATCGATCCGCCTTGCGTGATCCTGCACGTGTCGGGCCAGTTCTATGGCAAGCGTCGCGACGTGTCGTGGCTGCCGGGGCTAACGCTCGACCTCAATTTGGGCCCGTTCAACAGAGCTCTGATCCGGACCTGATCGCGATGACGCACACCTTGAATCGACCATTGTGCGATAGCAGTCCCCCCTTGGAGCTGGCCCTCGGCCAGAGGGTCTTGGCGATGACCTGGTTTGACGACAACCTTGCCGCTGGTGATCTCGCAATCCTGTTCAAAGTCTCGCGGACGATCCGACGGGACAGCCGCGCCGCCTGGGAGGCGCGGACGCTGCGCCGCATTCATCAAAGCCTGGCTCCGAACTGCGCCGACGATCTGACAGCGCGCCGGCAAGTGACGGAGCGCCTTGAGATCGGATGCGAGGTCAAGACTGTTGGGGGTGCCCGGCCCATGTTTGAAAGCTGCACGAACATCGACCATTCCGAGGCGCATGGTACGATCTCA
This sequence comes from Bradyrhizobium sp. Rc2d, assembly GCF_900099855.1. Classification (NCBI taxonomy): domain Bacteria; kingdom Pseudomonadati; phylum Pseudomonadota; class Alphaproteobacteria; order Hyphomicrobiales; family Nitrobacteraceae; genus Bradyrhizobium; species Bradyrhizobium sp. Rc2d. The sequence goes on from NZ_FNCU01000009.1 coordinate 36,539, forward strand.
TTTGGTGAGCATTCGTGCTCCTTTGCAGATGTTGTCGATGCCAGCAGTTCCAGGCGCGCGCGCGCACCTGTCGCGCAATTGTCCGGCTGGGTAGGCACGCTTGCCGCTGATCGCCGAATGTCGGCGGAGTTGCCACTCGAGGATGCCGCTGTAGCATCGTTTCTCTCCTGCCACGGCAAGGGCGGCGTTCCAACCGACCTGATGCGATCTCTATGATGCGGGAAGGGCAGGGACCTCGCGTGGAGGCGCTTCTTCAGATCGCAGGTTTGCGTGTGGCGTTCGACGGTGTGCCGACGCTGCGCGGAATCGATCTCACTCTACGGCGTGGCGAGTCGCTTGGCATGGTCGGCGAAAGCGGCTGCGGCAAATCCGTGACATGGCTTGCTGCGCTCGGACTGTTGACGCAGCGCGCTAAAATAACGGGCAGCGTACGCCTGGCCGGAGATGAGCTGCTCCATGCGCCAGCCTCTCGCCTCGACAAGGTGCGCGGCGGGCAGATCGCCATGATCTTCCAGGACCCGGCGAGCGCGCTTAATCCCGTGCGCACGGTGGGCGATCAGATCTCTGAAGCCCTGCGGCTCCATCGCGGCACGGACCGCCGCACGGCGCTTGCCGAAGCGCGACGTCTACTCGACCAAGTCGGCATCCCCGATGCAGCGCGCCGCCTTGGCGCCTATCCCCACGAATTATCCGGCGGGCAGAACCAGCGCGTCATGATCGCCATGGCTCTTGCAGGGCAGCCCGACATCTTGATCGCTGACGAACCTACCACCGCCTTGGATGTCACTATTCAAGCGCAGATCCTTGAGCTTCTGCGGCAGATCCAGCGTGAGACAGGCATGGCGCTGGTCCTGATCTCGCATGATCTCGGCGTCGTCAGCGAAATCTGTGAACGCGTCATGGTCCTTTACGGGGGACACATCGTCGAAGAATTGCCGGCCTACCGTCTGTTTGACCAACCTGCTCATCCATATACAAGAAGTCTTCTTGCGGCTCTTCCAAGTCTGGATGCGCCGCGGCAACGCCTCTTCGCCATTCCAGGTGTCGTGCCAAACGCAGCCGAATTTCCGCCAGGCTGCCCTTTCGCCCCTCGTTGCGATCGTCGGATCGGACGCTGCAGTGAATGGGCGATTGAGCTCGCCTCGCTCGATGGCGACATCAGACACAGGGCTGCCTGCTTGCATGTCACGAGCGAACCGCCCGCGGGCGAGGTCGCGGCTGCATGACCGCGAGTGCTCCGCCGATCCTCCAAGCCGATGGGCTTGTCCGCCGTTATCGCTTGCGACAGGGCCTTTTCCACCGTCCAGCGATGGTCCACGCGGTCAATGGGCTCTCTCTGCGGCTGGCTCGCGGCGAAACGCTCGGACTGGTTGGCGAATCTGGCTGCGGTAAGTCCACTACGGGCCGGCTCCTGATCGGCCTGGACCAGCCGGATGCCGGCACGGTGACTTTCGGCGGAGAAGCTTTGCCTGTTATGGGCGATATTCGATGGCGCCGGCTCAGGATGCGAATCCAAATGGTGTTTCAGGATCCGCTAGCTGCGCTCGATCCCCGCCTGACGATCGGGGCGCAAATGGCCGAGCCGCTGGAAATTCATCGGCTCGGTAGCAAGTCGAAACGAGAGGGGCGGGTCAATGCGCTTCTCGCGGATGTGGGGCTCAGGACCGATCACCTCAGGCGCTATCCGCACGAGCTTTCAGGCGGCCAGCGCCAGCGTGCCGTCCTGGCTCGTGCGCTTGCGACCGATCCAGATCTCATTGTCTGCGACGAGCCAGTATCGGCGCTCGACGTCTCGGTCCAGGCGCAAGTGATCAATCTTCTACGCGACCTGCAGGAGCGGCGGCACATGGCGATGATCTTCATCAGCCATGATTTGCGGGTCGTCCGACTGATCAGCGATCGGATTGCTGTGATGTATCTCGGCGCCATCGTCGAGGAAGGCGCCTCTGAGGCGGTTCTTCTGGATCCTTTGCATCCTTACTCGCGGGCGCTCGTTTCCGCGGTGCCCAGGCCGGGGAGACATCGCTCTCGCATGATCCTGCAAGGAGATCCGCCCGATCCGGCTGCGCGACGGGGCGGCTGCGCATTCCATCCGCGCTGTCCGGTAGCGCTTCCACTTTGCGCGCGGTTCGCCCCAGAGCTCAGATCCGCTCCTGACGGGCGCCGCGTCGCCTGCCATCTGATCGGCGATCATGGTGCCGAACTCAACAAGGAGGCATGATGGCTCGCTTCATAGCGGTCCGCTTGGCGCGCGCATTGCTGACCATCGGAGTTGTGGTCACATTCGCATTCGTGGTGCTGCGCGCCTCTGGCGATCCCGCCCGCGCGTTGCTGTCGCCGGAAACCCCGGCGGAAGCGGTCGAGGCCTTCCGAAAAGCCTGGGGGCTCGATGCGCCACTCTGGGTGCAATACGTCAGATACCTCTTTGCGGTCGTTCATGGAGATCTCGGCCAATCGATGCGTGATGGGCGTTCCGCGATCACCGTCGTCGCCGAGCGCATTCCTGTCACGCTGATGCTGACTGCGCCGGCGCTGATCCTCAATCTGTTGATCGGCATTCCGGCCGGCATCTACGCGGCTCTCAAACGAGATAGCATCGCGGATCAATTGGTGATGATGGTAGCGGTCGTGGGCTTCACCGTGCCATCTTTCGTGCTTGGCCTCGTGTTCGTACTGGCTTTCGCAGTCGAGCTTCCCTGGTTCCCCTCGGGCGGCGCCGGCGGTTGGCAGCATTTGGTGCTGCCTGTCATCACGCTCGGTCTGGGCGGCGCGGCCGTTTTGGCGCGTTTCAGCCGCAGCGCCATGCTCGAGGTCCTTGGGCAGCCCTATATTCGTGCCGCCAGCGCCAAGGGTGTGCCTTGGCCCCGCGTCGTGACCGGCCACGCTCTGCCGAACGCGGCAATAGCGGTGCTGACCATCGTCGGCTTCATGGTTGGCAATCTCATCGCGGGAACGGTGCTCGTCGAAAGCGTTTTTTCGTGGCCAGGCATTGGCAGCCTGCTGGTCGTCTCAGTTGCGAGTCGTGATTTGGCTGTCGTCCAGTGCATTCTGCTGGTCGTGGCCGCCGCCATGATTACCACCAATGTCACGATCGATCTGCTCTATGGCATGCTCGATCCACGTTTGCGCGAGTTGCGCTCTAGGAGGCGATAAGTGTCCAGCATTTCCGCAGGAAAAGTTCTGCCGTCTTCGAGGATGCGCAGGCTGTGGTGGTGGCGCGACCGCGCGATCGGAATAGCGGTTGTCTGGCTAGGCCTCATGCTTCTTGTCGCAATCTTTGCTGATCGCCTCGCCCCTTATGACTATGCAGCCCTCGACCTTCATCGTCGCCTCGCTGCACCTCTCGGCCTCGGCGGAACCATCGCGCATCCCTTCGGTTCGGATGAGCTCGGCCGGGACGTGCTGTCGCGCCTGGCCATATCGATCCGCATCAGCCTACTTATTGCCTTCGGGGCGACGTTGATCGGCGCCGTCCTTGGCATCACGCTTGGCATTTTAGCCGCTCACTTCCGCGGCTGGGTAGAGCAGGTCATCCTCGGTTGTGTTGATTTCCAGGCAAGCATGCCGTTTCTCGTTTTGGCACTCGCGGTGCTTGCCTGCTTCGGCAACTCTCTGCTCCTCTTCGTGGGGCTCATTGGTCTGCACGGATGGGAACGGTACGCCCGCGTCACCCGCGCGCTCGCGATGAGTTCCAACGAGCAAGCCTATGTGATCGCCGTACGCCAGCTTGGCGCAAGGCCATGGCGCGTCTACCTGCGTCACATCATGCCGAACATCGCGTCGACCTTGATCGTCACCATGACGCTCGCGTTTCCGGACATCATTCTGCTCGAGAGCGGTCTTAGCTTTCTTGGACTTGGAGTGCAGCCGCCGCTTACGTCGCTTGGCAATATGGTCGGCTACGGTCGTGACTATCTGACCCGTGCTCCCTGGATCCTTGTGCTCCCTTCGCTGGTCATCTCGCTCACGACTTTGTCAATTTCGCTCGTCGGCGATTGGCTGCGCGACCGGATCGACAAGACATTATCGTGAGGACTCCAGAACCCTGCCGTTGATCCGTCAGCCCTGCGACATCCTGCCTCTCGACTAGCTACGCATTCGAATAAAGAAGGGCACTTCGTTGCCCGGAGCCAGGATCCGCAGGAGGCCCGAGCGGCTGGGTTTGATGGACCAGCGGGGCATGTGAGCTGTTGCTGGTCGAGACATCAAGCTGTGTGCCAGCGTCCGCGAGCGTGGCGATATCACCAATCGGCTGATGAGCAAATCATACGGTGACGTACACGCGCACCATCATCTTGGGCGTGAAGGCGAAACTTCAGGACGGGTCATCGTCTATTGTCTTTCTACATGCGGGCTTGATGATGAGCTCAAGGATGATATCTGCAGCTGGCGCCGGGGCGCTCCGCGCGAGCATCACCTTTGGATTCCTGATCTTGAATCCGAGACAATGGCGGAGCTTCTCTCTCTGGTCGGAAAACGAGAGAGGATACGGATCGCGCGGGATCGGGAAGTTGACCCGAGCCAGGACACTAGGCTTGTGGCGCGACTTACGATCGGTGCTCGTGGGCGTGAATTCATATCGAGTCTCGCCGGTGCATGTTTGACTGAGTCTGCGCCGGAGTTTGGATCTGGCTACTCAACGACCAAAAGGTCGCGTTTGCCGACCTGGCCGAGTACCTGCCCCGCGTCAAGCTCATTATTGGCCGAAAGTCGCCTTGCAGAAAGAGTCGAGCTTTACGGACTTTCCGCCTGTTTTGGTGAGCCGATTTCCGGTGACCGTCATCTGCGGCGCTAACTCTGCGTCACCTGATCGACGATCGACTCTGCTTCAACGTCGTTCCTTTGGCATTGAGCGTGACCGGCAGTAATAAAGCTCCACGCCGACCCCATAGCACCCACATTAAGTGTCGGCCAACGCAACCTTAGCGCTGACCAAGCCACCCCGGCTTGGCGTGCAAATGCGACAAAGGCGGCTGAGAGCTTAGCTGCAAACGCAGTGTGCCCACATTCTATCCGCTGAGGTGCTGCATCACGGACATGCAACAGGAGGAGCCAGAAAGCTCCGTCAAGCTCTCAACGGAGTTTCTTGGGTCACTTTGGGCATCGACCCGCGATCGATATTGCGCCTGTTTTTCGAGCCGGTCGCGTTTTCTTGGAATGCCATCATTAAATCAGAACGTCCCATCGCACGATTTGATGTCTGTCACCGAAGGTTTGCGGGACGACGATACAGCCTCGCCCGCAAAAGTTCTGACCACGAGGATAGGGCAATGACATTCTCAAATTCGAGCGCTCCACATCAAACGATCAAACGGCTTGTACTGACGTCCGCGGCAAGCTTATTCGCGTTGGAAGCTGCACAAGCAGCCGACCTTCCCGCCAAGTCCAAAGCGATCGAGTACCTGAGGGTTTGCGCGCTGTATGGCGCCGGCTTCTACTACATTCCCGGCACGGACACGTGCATCAAGCTGGGTGGTTATCTGCGCGCTGACTTGGTGTTGAACAGCAACAGCGACTTTGACCCCGCAGCTAATGGTGTTGCGGGAGCTCGAAATCGCCTGAGCAATTCCTACACCTGGCGGTCGCGGGAGGGCTTGAGTATCGACACGCGCACTGCGACCGAGTACGGCGCGGTTCGCACCTTCTTCCAAGGTGTGTTCAGCTGGACCTCGGGTGGCTATATCGGTGCCGGTACAGGCGACGGTGGAGGCGCAACCATCTATAACGCTGCTGTGTCCGGAGGACAGGGCAGTGGAGCGATCGCACAGGGATCACTCGGCGTCTACTCCGCGTTTATCCAGTTCGCCGGCTTTACCGTGGGAAAGGCGGTCTCGCAGTTCTCCGCGCCTTGGACCAACTATCCGGCGAACGAATATGACGATCTACCCGGTGGCGGCGGCTGGGTCACTGGCGTGAACCAGTTGACCTATACTGCCGACTTCGGCCAAGGCATCACAGCTTCGCTCTCGGCCCAGGATCAAGTCGTTTATGGTACAACCAACATCTGGAACGTGAGCGGCGCCACGGCTGCCGGCCTCGCGACGGGGGCCTACGGCACCAACGACATCGGCGCTTCGCGCTCGCCTGACCTTATCGCGATGGCCCGCATCGATCAGGCCTGGGGCCTCTTTCAGGCGTCACTTGCTGCGCATGATAACCATGCGGCCTATTACGGTGTTGACGAAACCACCGGCCATCCAGGCGACAAATGGGGCTGGGCTGCTCAGTTGGCCTTATCACTCAAAAACATCCCGACAGGGATAGGTGACACAATCAACTTGTCCGCCGCATATACGAATGGTGCGACCCGCTACAACTTTAACGACCTCATGGCGACCACCTACACGATGTACGGCGGTACGGGCCTGGCTAGCGGTTACCAGAGCGTCGGCCTCGCCGGTCTGTCCGACTCCGTGTTCGTTGCGGGCGCCGGTCAGGAGTTGACCACGACCTACGGCTTCCGTGGTGGCTACACTCATAACTGGGATCCACAGTGGAATACGGCCGTTTATGGCGCGTGGGCCGCCGTTCGGCATGGAAGCACTGCCAAGGGCTACATCTGCGGTGCGTTCGTTGCGGGACTTGCGCTTTCGAGCGGCATGGCTGGCTGTAATCCCGATTTCAATTACGGGGTTGTTGGCCTCGTCACGCGCTGGACTCCGATCAAGAATCTGACCTTTACGGCCGATCTCGCCTACACCATGCTCGACCAAAAATACGCGAGCGAAAGCACGGTAACATTACCGCTGCTTTCGGCTGTCGCCAAACCAGCTGCGACCTACGCGTTAAAGGACCAGAGCACGCTGACACTGCTGCTCCGAGCTCAGCGCAACTGGTGAGTCTCTGCCAAACCCCAGCGATAAGGAGAAAAGAAAAGGCTCTATGGATCCACATTAACCTCCGAGGAGGCCTCCGGCATGCCCGCCGAGGGCCTCCTACATCTATGGGCAGCTTTTGGTCAGAGGGGGCACGCCCGGTCCCTTTGCGCAGATAAAGGCCTCAATCTGATCGGTGAGACACCGAAGGCACTTGGGAGATCGAGTGCGCCAGTATATGGATTACAGGCCCAACTATTGAATGTTGATTGAAAACGGACCAGGGGGCGTACTGGAACGAAACTCAAGGACTTAATTGGAGCGGCAATCCACTGGGTCCGCGGCCCGCGTGGGGATCGCCCGATTGCTGTGCTCTCTCAGAGGGGAAGGCCGAGATCAGGATCCTCAAGGCACAAATTGAGGACACTGAGGTGGATCGGCTCATTCCTGTCACCGCGTTCTGGCGCATGGTCCAGCGCCGCCCATTCTCTGGAGGTTCAGTCTTGACGAAGATCAATGTTCGAGACATTCGCGATCTCCTGGGCGAAGTCGACCGCAAGCGGCCTGCGGGCCTGAAGACGCATGTTTCACCAGCCGGCCTTTTTCCTTACCGGGCTTGTCAGTTTGACGAAGTCGTCATCAACAATGCCGCTCTGCATCCCAATAATTGCGGCATCGAAGAAGTCATCATCGGGCCCGCGTTGGGGCGACAGCAAACGATCGCAATGGAAGCCCTGTTGACCACGCATCGTATGCGTTTGACGATCAAGTGGTCGGAGATCCCTTATGTTGCGGACTGAGCGGCTTGAGCTTCCCGGTCCGGGCGGCTTTGATCTGCAGTCTCCTGTCTTGCCGCACATGAAGGCGTTCGATCTATGCGCGATAAGAAGCAAACTCACTTTGCGACCGATTTACAGATGAGTTTTCGATTTCGCCGTAGTTTTAAGACTATGCCGGGCGTCCACTTAAATCTAAGAGGCAGCGGAGCGTGCGTCTCGCTTGGCTCGCGCGGACTGCATTACACGTGCTCGCTTTATCGAGGAAGAGACGCCGCCCGACGACGCGACTGTCGTATACCAGACTTGGCGCTACGAAGGAGACCGGCGCTTCAACAACAACCGAGCTACCGATCTGCCTCTATGGTGAGATCGATCTTCGCTCGTGCAACGAAGTGAACGAGCGGATCCAGTGCTCGCGCGTTGAAGCAGCCGAGAGATTTGTCGCGTTCCCTCGCTGCAATGTCTGTTTGAGAATGCGATCCCGATAGGCGCCTTGCACGGCGCTCCGATGCGGACGACAGCGCTGATCGTCCGTCGGACAGGAAACGCCCGCAGCGGCACCGGGGGATGTGCTGAAGCCGTGTCTTCCCGCGCAAGCCAGAAGCGACTTCAGAACGCTAAAGAACCCGGCAGGTTCCTCAGGGCAAGTCGATCAGCTGATGCGCAGATTTTCGGCGCTCATCTTGCCCGAACGATCTGCCATCAGCTCATAGCTGACCCGGAGGCCTTCCGCGAGATTGGTGTAGCCGGCCTTCTCGACCGCGCTGATGTGAACGAAGACGTCAGCTCCTCCATCTTCGGGCTGGATGAAGCCGTAACCCTTGGCCGCGTTGAACCACTTCACAGTCCCCATTGCCATTGCATATCTCCAAACTGAACGTCCGCGATCCCATCGAGGGGTGCCTGACCAATAAGGACGTCCGCGCGATAGGTACATCTCCCGCTGAGCGCCCCTCACGCGTCCACAATCGTTTTCGCCGAGGACGGTTCCTGCGGGCGATTGGTCGTGGCGGAGCAGCCGGCAATGGCGGTCGCTCATCGCCAGCTGGCTCCTCGGCCTGTGCCTCGGGCTGGCTTTGTGTCACACATCGATCGAGCTTCTCGAGGGCGTCAAGGAAATTCCGTCCCTCCTCGGTGATGGTCCAGTATCCCACCTCTCGGTGGATGGGGTTTTGTCCGAAGATATCGAGGTTGGGCCCGCGGCTTTCGATGCGCTTCATGCGCGCCGGCCACTCGGGCCCGCTTGTGTAAAAAATGGCCAAGTGCTGTTTGACGAGCTCAAGACTGGCTCGGCCGTCCGATTGCCCGGCAAGCATCTTCAGTATGGACAGCTGAAAGCTCACATGCGCACGCAAAGATTCAATGAAAGCACAACAATACCGGCGCCACCCAAGGCCGGCTAGTTGCCCTTGCCAAATTCTTCTTCAGCGCCTTCTAGAGGTCATTTTGCCTCTGGCGACGATCAATTCACTCCGCATCTAGCTATTGCAGGCCTGTCGCTTTGTCGCGTTGACGTTTACGGCGCGAAACGGCATGCCTTGATGATCCGGATGGGGCAATACCGGATACGGTTGATGACGAAGACCAAAGGCATGTCCAAAGTCTGGACGTATACGCGTCGTACGATGCTGTTGGGCAGTAGCTTCTTGGCTAGCGCGTTGTTCGGAGGCGTTACGGTGCCTACACCCAATCGGCCGCAGCGCAAGGTTGCCATGGTGTTGAAGGCGGCCGACTCTCCCTTCCTCGTTGGGTGCACACAAGACGGCATTACCTCGTTGCGTTATCGTAACGATACGTATGACACGGATTATGTCCTGCCTGGAGCCGTGCTTGGGACAGCTCACGCTAGAGTTCGGCGTGCCGGATCCGAGTGGCATACGCTTCGAGCCGGCGGTGATGCAACGAAGCCGATGCATAGCGCGGCCCTTGAACTAGCAGCCCGCGATGCCGGCGTCCTTCTCACGACCCGCCTCGCAGTCGACGAGGCTGGATTGACGTGGGAGATCATGCTGCGGAACGACGGCATGGCGAGCGTGGAGGTTGGCGACCTCTATTTGCCCATGCCGATGAACACGGAATTTCGGGCAGGGCAACCGGTGTCGGTGGCTGTTTTGAAGCACAGCTTCGTCTCGGGGCATGGATCGCACATCTTCTGGATTCGCGGCAACAGCACCGGTCCCTTCCTCATGCTCTTACCGGAAGCGGACACGTCACTGGAATATTGGGATGTCCACAAGGATTCGGCCGAAGCCAGTGGGACGTGGTGCGCCTACATCTTGGGCGGGGCGGCCGCCGGCGAGGCAGTGGCGGGAGGGACTCGCTGGCGACAGCCGACCCATTCCCTGTCGCTGTCGCCGGCCGAGGAACGGCGTTACCGTCTCCGCTTTCAGTGGGTTGCCGACTATGAGGCGGCGCGCAGGGCTATCGCGGACGCCGGTCTGGTGGACGTGGAAGTAATGCCGGGCATGACGGTTCCCAACGACCTGCATGTCGACATCGCGCTTGCGTCCTCCATTCCGGTGGAACGGATCGAAGCGGAATTTACCGGCGACACGGTGGTCCAACGGTTGCCGGATCGGGCTGGCAGGCGACTGTGGCGGGTCCGGTTTTCGCGATTGGGCGAGAACCGGCTGACCCTGCACCAGCCGGGTGCGCGCCAGACCTTTCTTGAATTCTTCGCTACCGAGCCCGTCGAGACGATGATGAAGAAGCGCGCAGCCTTCATCGTGAAGCGGCAGCATCGTGACCCGTCCAAATGGTACGACGGTTTGTTTGGCGAGTGGAACATGGAGACGCAGGTCCTCCTTGGCCCGGACAATTACGACCGGATCAAGGGCTGGCGCATCTACGAGGTGACGTGCGACGATCCCGGGCTGAGCAAGCCCGCTTACCTCGCAACCAAGAATGCCGAGCATCCTGATGCGGCGGAAGTGGCGGCGCTGGACCGGTATATCGATACGTTCGTCTGGGGCGGGCTGCAACGCACCACACAGGAGGCATACGCCTACGGCCTCTACGGCATACCCGATTGGAAGCAGAACCGGGAAAGCAGCGATCCCGGCCCAAAGGGCCGCCTGCATATCTGGCGGCCTTATGACTATCCGCACATCTTCGCGATGTATTTGGCCATGCACCGCATCGCGCGTGACCATCCCGCGATACCCACCCGCCAGAGCGCACGAGATTATTTGGTACGCGCCTACGGTACGGCGCTGGCCATGTTCACGGTGCCGATGCGCGTGGTGATGTGGTCTGCCTACCGCACCGGCTTCTACAACGAATGTGTGATCCCCGAACTGGTTTCGGCGCTCACGACCGCGGGCTTGATGCGCGAGGCGGCGACGTTGGAGGCGCACTGGGCGCGTAAGGTGCGCGCCTTCGTCGATCCGAAGGCGGACCTGTTCAAATCGGAATATCCGTTCGATTCCACAGCCTTCGAATCAACGCAGGCACTGGCGCGCTCGGCCCTTGACGACCCTGACGCCATGGGGGTTTCGAAGGCGGCAGCCCGTGCCTTCGCGGAGCGTCAGATCGCTGCAAATCTGTTCTGCCGTGGCTGGCTAGAACCTGCTTATTACTACCTCGGCAGCGATTATCGCGGGACTGCGGGCGACGCCTATACGCTGACTTACATGGCGCAGATGGGCGGCTGGGCGCTGCTTGATCATGCGCTGAACGATGCAAACGACCCGCATCCGCTCCTTCGTCTCGGCTATGCCTCACAACTCAGCGCGTGGGCTTTGCTGAACAGCGGCCCTGCGTCGACCGGTTATGGCTATTGGTATCCGGACGAGGAGAACGACGGCGCGGCCGGTGGCGGCTTCGAGCCGGCGCCGAGCGGGACCACATGGCTCGGTCAGCCGCATCACCGTGGAGCGTGGTATTACTCGTGCGAGATCGACCTGGGATTTTGTGGAGCGGTCCGCGCTGCTGCGACGATCGTTGCCGACGATCCCATCTTTGGGCAGGTTTGTTACGGTGGCATCATGGAGACGTTCGCTCACACCCTGCGTATCTGGCCACGTGATGGCGTGCGGCGACGGCTCAACCTGCGGCTCCAGTCTCTCCGATTGGACTTGGTGCTGCTTGATGCCCGATTCCGGGGGGATGGACCGATCATTCTGAACTTGGGGGAGGGGTGGATCAGCCTTACGCCAGAGCCGTTTGCCCCATCTGCATCGGGAGTGACGTTCGAATTGCGGTACGATGACGGGAGGAAGCGCAAGGAAGTCGTCGACATCACGGACAGCAAGATCATCGTCCGCTTGCCTGTGGCGCGCTTACCGCGGGTTCAGGTTCGCTAGTGTTGCCGATTATCGGGTGCGATCGGCACTTATGGCCTGCTATTCCACGCGGCTTCCGAGGCGATGACGATCATCGTTGCAAATCCCGAGCCTCTCGGCGCACGTATCCGCATCACCGCGCTGCTGCATACCTCGGGTTCGGCGATGACCCACCATCCGCACATCCACATGATCGTGCCGGGTGGCATCGGCGGCAAATTCAATAATCGTTGAAATATGGAAAAAGTGATTGCCGTGGCCGCCCTCTCCCGGGAGAATCGCCTCTCTAGTCGTCGACCTTGTCAACCCCGCTTTTTGTCTGAGCGGCTAGAGCTTTTCGGGGGCGCTTGGCCGTGTGGCATGCCGGCAGAAGAGGGACCGGCCGTCTAGCTAGCCCCTTTGCCTGCCGTTCCGTGATCCGCTCGCCCCACGATTGGAGGCAGTCTGTTGCGCAAACATGACGCCATTGCACGAGCTGGTGCCGCAACAGTTCATACAATTCAAGATTAGCCCGTTCGCTCGCGCTCATGAACCATCTGCGTATTCCAGGAATGGTGATCAGCGATTCCAGGCGATCGCGATCACGGATTCCAGACGATGGTGATCACTTGCGGAGGCGAACACGACTGACGCGTTAAATGTGTGCTGAAAATAGTCTTCCTGGTCAAGACGGGCGGAAGGGCTTGGAGATCGCTCCGGCGGTCCATGGGAGAGCCCCGCGCGCGGCGCGGAGTGGCCCCCACGAGCGACGCAGCGGCGCGCGGGAGGGACCTGTGGGGCCGGTTGTGATTCAGTAGCGAGCAGGCGCGAGTGTACAGAGCTCGTGACGAATCATCCCGTCAGATATTCATAACCCCAGATCTTCATAACCGATGAAATCGCCACTCATCGTGTGGTCGCATCGCCGCCCTCAGGGGATCGAGCGTGCAATGCAGACTGTCCTATTTGCGACATGCTGTCGATCCCGCGAGAGGCCGCTTGGATGAGTAAGCATCTATAATTAAGCTGTCGCAGTTGGCATGGGCTTTGAAGGGTAGAGTCTCATCATTGCTCAGGAGTGCAGGTATGGCTTACGGGATGATGGCCCTCAGTTCATGGCGTGGATCGGGTCCGAGTTCGGGTGCTGCAATCTTCGCATCAACGGCTCGCGTATGAATTTGCCTCTGTGATCGACCTCGCTCGAGCCCGATGCGCGCCGTCACCGTTGCGCGATTGCGGCGATTGTCCAAGTCTGCGGCGGCACCTGCAGCCTCTCCTTGGCGCTTATCGCATGCGAAAATCGAGACCGCGCTGGTCGAAGCCCTGCGTCCAAGCCGTGGTCCGTTTTCGCGCCTAAACGTGCGGCCGCAGGAGGCTGCCTGTGAGCCTTCATCGCGGGCTGACCGCGAATTCCGGTCAGGAAGCGGCCCGCGAATGAGGCGGCACGTCGTTCGCCGACGCCAAGGGCGGCATGATTATGGACAAGATAGCCAAGACAAGACCGGTATCAATCTCGCGAAAAGTGACTGGACGGACGGCCATCCATCGTTTCGCTGTCGAGCTCAGCGAAACCGCGAAACTCGCGTGGCCAATGGTGCTGACGCAGGTTGGGCAGATCGCAATGATGACGACTGATCTTGCCTTCATCGGGCGCATCAGTACTGAGGCGCTCGCCGCGGCAGCGCTGGCAGGCCGGTTCTATCTCATCAGCGTCACCTTCGGCGTGGGGCTACTAAGTGCGATCGCGCCTTTGGCAGCGCAGGCGTTTGGCGCGAATAATCTAGCCGCGGTACGGCGTACGCTGCGCATGGGCTTATGGACCGCCCTGGTCCTGTCGTTCCCGATCATTGCTGTGGCGCTGCGAGCAGAGCAAATACTGCTTGCGTTAGGCCAGGCCCCAGATGTGGCGCGGCTTGCCCAGCAATACTTGTTCGGATTAGCCTTCAGCGCGGCTCCGGCACTGGCGTTTTTGGCTATCCGCAGTTTCATGGGGGCGGTCAATCGGCCACAGCCTGTCTTCTGGATTACGCTGTCAGCCATCCCCCTCAATGCCTTGCTGGTCTATATGCTGATCTATGGGAAGCTTGGGCTGCCCCGGCTGGAGCTGTTCGGGGCAGGGCTTGCGACCACGCTGGTGAACTGCGGGATGTTTTTGGCCGGTTTGTGGTTCGCTGCACTGCGCCAGCCGTTCCGTGACTACCATGTGCTTGCGCAACTCTGGCGTTTCGATTTGCGCGCAATGCGGCAGCTCATCGCAATTGGAACGCCGATCTCCATCGCGTCATTGATCGAGTCGGGACTATTTTGGGCCACGTCGCTGCTGGCCGGCTTGATCAGCACCAGTGCACTGGTCGCTCATCAGATCGTTGTTCAGATCGCCGCGATCCTGTTCATGATTTATGTCGGCGTTGCCACGGCCGCAGCCGTGCGCGTAGGCCATGCAGCCGGCCGCGACGACAGTGCAGGCGTCAAGCGGGCAAATCTGGCCGCGATGCTGATCGGTATTGTCATAGCTGCAACGCTAACCCTCGCGCTGATCGCCGCGCGTTTTGAGATCGTCGAGCTGTTCCTGGGCAGATCGGCCGGCGATTCCGAGGCAACGATCGGTCTCGCTGCAAAGCTCCTCATGGTTGGCGCAACCCTCTTTATCACTGACGCCGCCCAGTGCATTGCGGCAGGCGGCCTGCGCGGACTGAAGGACACGCGGGTGCCGCTTCTGTTTGCGGCCATTGCTTGGTGGCTGATCGGCTTTTCCCTCAGCTATTGGCTCGGCCTGAGGGTCGGTTTGGGCGCCATTGGTATATGGATTGGCTTGTCGATCGGAACCACCATCTATGCGGCGCTCCTCGTCCTGCGGTTCCGCCACTTGACAAGCCGCGTTCACTGATGCGCGCAGCATCACGCCTGGCAAACGGCGACGATACGCCAGCTTGCTTGCCGGTGCCGATGCGACCGGGTCGAACGCAAGACTGGCTGAAGAAGTGAACGTTGCGCTTCATGGCGCGACTGCAAAGATAGGTAAGAGGAGATAGCAACTAGCATCGTATTCTTCGATGATTTCGTTTCAAAAAACGATAACCAAAGTGGCTAGCTCGTTTGAGAGTGGGTAGGAATCCTTAAAATGTCCTCTGACCACTTGCAGGCTTTCAAACTTGTCACTCTTGGCAGCATGGCTCAACGAATCCCTCCCTTCGAGAACAAAGCCCGCAAATCGTGCGGCCCAGCGGCGCGCACCGGGCGTCGATGCGATCACTGTTAGTCAGGCATATCAATTTTCAACACGCCGACAGGTGTGTGCAAGCTCCACAGCTGCGGAATTCCTCCCAACTACACGAGATGGATCGCAATCGCTGGATCAAGCCGCCACGCGAAACGACCCACATCAGCCACGATTCCTGGCTCAGTCGCAATGGCGACCAGATCGGGATCGGCTACGGCGGCGAGCAGGTTCGCTTGGACGCGGGATTTGCCAATCTTGCTTGCGACGCCAAGGCGACCCTCGGTTTGTTCGATGTCCTGCCTAACGTCCCGCCGGGGTTGGGCGGCCCTCAAGGCCTGTGATAAATTCCGAGGCTTTGCGCTGCGCCCGGAGACGTGCATTAGGCGACCATGCTCAGACACTGCAGCCACTGTCCAATCCAACTCGGCCCAGACTACGGCTGAGGAGAGCTGCTGGCGCTCGCGAGCCGATAATCCCCGCTCGGGATCGGTCGACACGCTGGCCGGGCGTTGGTCAGCATAGCCGGGAGCTCCGTACCCGCATTGCGCTAGCGCTAGCGATCGGCGTCCGCTCCAAGTCGATGGCGCTGGCGCGTCAGCCAAGTCCTGGGCGCTCCGGATCCGCTACCTCCCAGCTAGACGAAAGCTTTACGATCATGTTCGAACGACCGCACCGGAATCGGGTTCTCATCGTGCTGTTCGACGGGCTTCGACCCGATCTCGTCAAGCCATCACTAACGCCGAATCTGGTCAGGCTTCAGCGCCGCGGTGCGGTGCTGGCCCGGCAGCGCACCGTCTATCCCAGCGAAACACGAATAGCGCTCACAAGCCTCGTGACGGGCGCGACGCCGGATCGCCACGGCATCGTTGGAAACTCATATCTCGACCAGCAGTCGCCGATTCCGCGCTCCGTCGACACGAGTGACGCGCGCATGATCGAGGATCTTGATGCCGCGAGCGGCGGCCATCTACTAGGTGTGCCGTCACTTGGCGAGATCCTAGCGGCGAACGGCAGGACCTTCGCGGTCCTGGCTTCCAACTCGGCGGGGGCAACGCGCCTGCTGAACCATAAGGCTCGAAAGTTCGGCCAAGTGACGCTCTCCGGTCACTTCCCTTGCATCGCGACCTCGGCCGAGATGCTCCGAGAAGTGGAGACTCTGCTGGGGCCGACGCCGGCGCCCCCGCCCACGGGCACCCCAGATCTTGCCTCTCAAGCCTTTCTTACTTCAGCGTTCCTCGACGTAATCTGGCCTCGGCTTCGGCCCGACGTCGCAATCCTCTCCTTCGGCGAGCCCGATATCTCCTCGCACGATTGTGGGACTGGCGCGCCAAAGACGCTTGAAGCAATCAGCTTTGTCGATCGGCAGTTTGGCCGCGTGTTCGATTGGTGGGAGGCTGAGGGCTTGTCCCAAGGCGTGCACCTGATCGCCGCCTCCGATCATGGACACGTGACGGTGCATGCGAGGGCCGATCTATTCGAGACGCTTGAGGCTGCCGGGCTGCGCTGCGGCCCGACACCGGCGGCCGGGATCGATGCGATCGTCATACCTGGGCAGGTCGGAGCAATTTACCTCACCGAGCCATCCGAAATCGTTATCCGCCGCGCGGTCGGGGCGATGATCGAAAGGCCCTGGTGTGGGCCGGTGTTCACCGCGGGTGGCGCGGTCGATGGCATTGCACCGGGCAGCTTTGCCCGCCATTTGGTGTTCGCCGACCATGCCCGATCGGCAGACATCCTGTTCTCGTTCCGGTCGGATGACAGACTCGATCCATTTGGCCTTAGCGGCCGCACTTGGAGTGCGGATGGGCCTGTCGGCTTCGGAGTGCACGGCGGGTTGCATGTCAAGGAGATGTCGTCGGTCGGCATTTTGGCGGGACCGCTGATCAAAGGCGACTTCGTCTCACAAGTCCCCTCGAGTATTTGCGATTTTGCGCCGACGGTGCTCGGTCTTCTGGGCCTCTCGCGGCCGGCAACGATGACCGGTCGTGCCCTCGCAGAGGTCTTTATCCATGATGGAGAGGACCTGCCTAGTACGATTGAGAAGATATACGAGACCAGCAGCGGCGCATACCGGCAGCACCTTCGTCGCGTGCAGGTCGGCGAGGCCGTCTATCTTGATTCTGCAGACGTCTAGCTCCTCCCAGCAACCTGACATAAAATGAGCGTCGATCCGCAGACCTCATCAAGGGGGGTAGTCGCGTTGCGTACCTCGGTCCGTGATCGATGGTGGAATTCGTCGAAAAATTCGATGGAGCGCGAAACTTATGCGCTGACCCCAGGGGCACTGCATCACATCAAACCGAAATGACTTTCAGTGCTTCCACCAAAAGCATATTGTCGTCTTCAGTGCGGCTTGCGATGCGCAAGAATCGTTTGCCATTCTGAAGCGTCTTGCCGCCATTGTGCCTGATCAATATCCGTCTATCTTTTAAAAGTTTTGAGGCTATCACGTCCCCATCCGGAAAATGGGGCGGGAGTTCGCAGAACACGAAATTTGCATCTGGCTTCAGAACTCTCATTCCGTCGATGCTGCGCAGGTCTGCGTACAATTTGTCCCTGTCGCTGCCCACCCTCATCCAACTCTGTTTTGCCGCGTGCGCCATGTGAGGAAGCTTGCTTAGAAAAAACTCCGCAAACGTGTTGACATTCCACGTGGGCAGGGCAGCTCTAATTTCGTTCATCGTCTGTGCATTTGCCGATGCCGCATACCCGATCCGCAAACCGCATGTCCCGTAAATCTTTCCGAGGCTTTTGAGAACGATCACATTGGGAAATTCGAGCAAGTGATTTTCCAGGCTCGCACTTCGTCCGACCTCACTAAACTCGATGAATGACTCATCGATCAATAGGAGTTGCTGTTGAGCTCGAAGCGCGGAAGCGAGATATAGCAAATCCGCATAGGGAACGATCCGCGAAGTTGGATTGTTCGGCGATATCACGACCGCGCCGTCGACACCATTTGCACGCGCAAACGCTGCATAGTCCTGCACATCGAGTTCAAAATCTGGTGGTGGCAGGATAAATCGCGACAACCGCCCAGGCAAGGCGGTGGTTTCATAGGGATTGAAGGTTGGGACCGGGACCGCAATCCTCATACCCAGTCGACCAAGAAGGATGGGAATCAGTTCAGCCACGCCATTGCAAATGACAAGATTATGCGCCGGAATCTTCACCGCATCCGCAAGAAGCTGAAGCATCTGCACATTAGGAGAGGGATAGCAGGTGATAAGCCGCGGTAGAGCGTCCTTAAGTTCGTCAAGGAACGCTTGCGGCGGAAAATATGGATTCACCAGAAGGACGAAGTCCTTGATGTCATACTTCCAATAGCCGCCGGGGAATCGGTTGACGAGATCAGAGACGTCATCCGACCTAAGCGGTACGTTGATTTGTGCAGTGCTGTTCATGAGTGAGACCAGCTGAAACGTTTCAGGGCCGACGAAAATTCCAGAACGATCGCGTTCTCTCGACTAGCTCACGGCGAACGACCATCGGTCTGCGCCGATTCGCGTGGAAATTTGCCCGGCAACTGGTACGCGCACATTGCGATTGGCGAGACTACACGTCATCACGTGACCTGCATGGTAGGGAAGCCTGCAACACGCAGCAGCTCACTCGCTGGATCATACTTCCATCCGCAATCAAAGGGACCGACTGGCCAAAGCCGCCGATGATGCGACTGCGAAGATGCTTATTGCCGCATACATTGTTGCGCTGAGTGGTGGCACACGAACAGGCGCAACATGCGCCATAGCGAGCAGCAAGAAGCCAATGCTCAAGACGTCAGAAAATGCTTCAGCAGGAATGAGAGGTTTAAGAAGAAATAAGAGCGCCAGGAACGGCACGTCGTACGACAAGGGAACGCCTAAGAAGCATTCATCGCACGACCGGCCAAAGTTCGCAAAGTAGCTAAGCCTTACTGCACCAGCGACCAGTAGCATGGTTGCGGTCGCAAGGGCGAGCGGTGAGGCTTGGCTGACTTGTACCACAATTACCGCAGGCAGAACGGCTCCATAGACAATATCGGCAAACCCGTCGAGGCTCGCTCCCATCTTTGCAACATCTGGATCGCGACCCTTCGTACGACCTGCCACAAACCCATCGAGGTGGTCCGATAGAACAGCCCAAAGCGCTACTGCCACAGATAGCTCGAGGCGCTCAGAGAGAGCAAGAAATAGGCTGGTGGAGGAAAAGAGGAGACCTGTGATTGTTATGGCGTTCGCTGGATCCCAAAGGTATTTTAGCATTGGACTCTCACCTAGTCTGCAAATCACGTGTCGGCGTGTAGGCGTTCATTCGGTTCCTGAAAATGCGCTCGGCAATTTGCAAATCCTCAGCGTTATCAATTTCGTACCAGCTGAGGCCATCGCATCGCGCCGCTGCGAGCTGTAAACCTCGTCTTTCTATCAGATAACCCAAAAGTTCTTCGGTGTAGGTCTGCCTAGCCCCGGCAGCGATGATATCGTCCAGCGTCGGAACGATCGTTGCCTTGAGTGTCGGCGCCGAGAGACGTAATAGGTTCATCGTCTTGAATAGCTTTGGGCCATCCGCAACAAGATTTGACGCCGTTTGCTTCATTCGAAAGCCTGAGATGGAGCCGTTCTGCGACAACAGAACGGCTGATCCTTCCATGGAATCATCGAAGGGAACGACTGCAGCCACGTCAGTCCCCCCGCAGATAATCAAGTATCGCAACGCATCCTCTTCGAAAAAGACGTCGCCCTCGAGAAGAAAGCAGTCTCCGGAGAGAAGAGCGTCGCGCGCCAGCCACAAAGAATAGGCGCTTCCGGTGCGGTCAAAAACAGTCGACTCGACATATTTGATTCTGAGCCCGCCAAAGCGGCTGCCGCAGGCATACTGAATGGCGTCTTTGCGGTAACCCACGACGATCGTCACCTCTTCCACGCCGACAGTTTCCAGATTGCGCAAAGCGTTGTGAAGAATCGAAGTGCCATTGACCTCGATGAGCGGCTTCGGCCTTAGATCTGTCAGAGGACGCAGGCGAGAGCCGCAGCCAGCGGCGAGAATAACGGCGTTCTTGGGAGCATCGATCACCATTTAGTTCCTTTTCGTCGCTCCGCTAAGGTGAAACACCGACGAGTGTCTTCGCCCGCAGCGTATGCTTGCTGAAGCGAAATCAAGCCTGCCGGAGCCTTGAAAATGAACCCCAAGCGCGAAGGCAGACAAATGGTCCTCGTCGGTCCTTTTCCAAAGAGGAGGGAGGCCATGGATCCGGTACCTCGAGCTGCTGTCCAGATGGCAAAATGCGTATTTCGGCCGAGTGAGGCGTGCTACGCCATCTAAGGACATCTCAGTACAACGAAAGCCATTTCAGATTGAAGTCGCACCTGGCCAGCTAGCAGGAAGTCCAGGACGGTCCGGTCTTCGGCAACGAATATGCTCCTGTGTCGACGAAACCCTATTTGCGCAATTCAGCGTCGGGCCGCAGATATAACGCTTCCGCACGGGCGAGTTCGTCGTACTTCAAAAGTTCGAAGACTTCGTCGAGAGTAGCAATATTCGGCTCAACGCTCGCGGTGTTTTCCTCAGCGATGATGCGACGGCAGACTTGCCGCATTGCCGCTATTGCCGCTCGCATGGAGTGGTTGGCCCAGATCACCGTGGAGATGCGGGCTTTACGGTATACAGAGATCGGCGTTCGGTAGTATTTCGTCGGAACGATCACGACGGGCAATGTGCACTGCCAGGCGCGCGCGAACGAAAGGATTTCGTCCGCGGTGCTCCTTCGCGAATGAATGAGGATCGCATCGGCTCCCGCGTCGGCGTAGGCGTGAGCGCGCAAAAGTGCTTCGTCCATCTCATACCCAGCGATCAACGCCTCGATCCTTGCCACCAGAACCAAGTCGTCTGCGACCGTATCCTTCACTGCCCGGAGGCGGCCCGAGAATTCGTCGATATCGGCGAGGGGGTGCCGATCCCCAACAAACGAGTTCATCTTCGGAAAACAGCTGTCTTCCAGTGCAACACCCGCGGCGCCCCGCTCACGGAGCTTGCGAGCCAGCAGGCGGGCATTGTTGAAGTTCCCGAAGCCGCCATCTCCGTCGACAAGGACCGGAAGTTGGCTTGAATCCACGATCCGCTCAACGGCGTCGACAAGCTGGCTCCACGAGGCTTCGTTCGCGTCGCGGTAACCTAGAGAACAGGCAATCGACAGACCGGACGCCCAGAGCCCCTTGAATCCCGAGCGCTGGGCGATTGTAGCGGACAGGCCGTCATGCGCTTCCATCAGAAACGAGAGCTCACCATTCGAGCAGACCTGGGCGCGAAGTATTTCGACAGGCGACGGCCGAGTGCATTGATGACCTGCGTTGGGCCGATTGGGTTGTGATTGATCCTTCATACAGAAGTCCTGAAGGCCGGCCTTCGATTGGCGCAAACCGCACTGCTCATACCTTTTTGTTGTGATGCCGATCAATGACCAGCGTTGGTAGTTGATTGGGACGTAAAAGCTTGCATTATCGCCATAGCATGGCGCCGAACGCGGGGCTGTTGTGATGGGTGGATCGGAGCCGACACGTTGGAAACGAAAGCTTTGGTGCAAATGAAGGATCTCGGCTCGCCAGCCGGGTGCTACGGCCCTTCACAGAGCATTCACCCTTGCAGGAGGAACGCCTGGCCAAGGGTGATATCCAGCTCACACAGATGTTGAGCAAATATCGACTGCTACGGTTGTCGTAAATACTGCTGTTGCGTTTTCGACATATGTCGCAATCCCGTCGATATGGCTGCAGTTGGATGGCAGTCTCCGGAGAAGTGAACCGGCAATCTCCCAAGATCTTGTCCTGCTGCGAGAGTTTGCGGTGCTACTGACTGGTACGGCATTTGCTGATCTCATGCCACGCCCTCTCGGCTCCAGGAGAAACTCATGGCGAATATGCAAGAGGTTGTGCTGTCGGAACGGCAAAAACAGTGTTTGCGATGGGTCGAGGAGGGGAAGTCATCCTGGGCCATCGGAGTCATCCTGAAAGTAAGCGAGAACACCGTCAACTTTCACGTCAAGAATGCGATGCGAAAGCTGGAAACGACCAGCCGTACCCAGTGCGTCGTCAAGGCGCGGCGTCTGCGTCTTATTGAGTAGCGGCCGCGGTTCCGTTGCCGCTGATGCAGAGCGAAATGTAAGGGGCGACTGTGGGTTGCTCCGGCGGAATGCGAAGCGAATTACGCGCCCGCAGCTGTATAGCCATAATACAGGCGTTGTTACGATGAACAGGGCGTGCTTCTATTTCGTCGCCGATCGTCACTGCGGGGCGCCGCGGACCACTAGGCGAGGTGAGATCATCGGCGCATAACGCTGTTGAAGGCTCGACGGCCGGTCGGATCCCAGTGTCAACGTTGTGATCAATTGCGAGAACTGGTAGGTGACGCATCAATGGAACGTATCGCTGCGGATGAGATGGCGTGAAGCCCGCGAACGCGTTCCACCTCAAGGTAGCGCGATGCAATGAAACCGACGAGTTCTTTGGCGTTATGCTTACGTAGTGAAACTGTTCCAGATGGACAGTCGATGGCGCGTCCTTGGAGTTCTCCTCTTATGTCGTCGCACGGAACGAGTCAGGACGGCTCATGTTCAGGTGCATAACGATGTAACGCTCATCGAGCGGAGGCAATGATTGGCCGATGATTGTCGTCCGACAGAATCTGCCCGGAAGGCCTCTGAGCTGCCTAATTGAATGCTTGAAGTGAGCACGCTCAAGAAATCGGCTGGCCGCGGTTGGTCCTGCGACGATTAACGAGTGGCCCGGCTTCGACAGGGCAGCAGGTGCAGAAGAACGGTCACATCCTTAATGTTCTGCAGTTCACGGGCTGGGAATATCGAGCTCGATCTCACGCGTCACTTCGATGATGCTCTCTGGATGGCGTCCGTTCTTGAAGAGAGCGTATTTCAGAGCTTCAGCGCGGTTGATAAAAAGCCCGCCAAACGCGCCCCGTTGTTCACGGGCAACCCAGTTACCGGCCCGATTTCTGCCGACAAACACAATCGGCGGAGCACAGTCACTTGAAGGGGAATCGAGGACCTGAATCAGCATGCCCCTTCGGTGAGATGACAGCTCACATTCATGTGGAATAATCCATAGCGGAGGTGCTCCGGCTCGCGATCGTAAAGCGATTGTTGACTTTTCGTGCTACTCACATCGCGGCATTCGAGAACCAGCATCAACGACTTCAAAGCTTGGCTATTGGCCGCCAATCGGCTGTGGCCTTCGCTGGGTGGCAAGTATTCATCAACCTGGAAGGAATAGCTCAAACGGGAACGGAGTTCTCCTATCAGTTCTGAGAAGAGAAGAGGGTTTCGCGAGGATGCGCTGCCCGAGCGCGCCAACGGCGAAAAATACCGTGTGTGTGCTTGCGGGGTGTCGCTGTTGATTTGGGGCCAGACGATGCGGTGGATGCTTAAGGGCTTTAATACGTCCTCACCACTCCGGCTGTTTGCAGGTCTTCATTTGATTTCGGAAGCGAAGATGTTCACCTTCGGCGCATAGTTGATAAAGACGGCAACGCTGTCGCGAGATGGAGAGTGGCCGCCCCAAGGACACGCGGTCGGGCAACCGTCTGTCCTTCGGATCACGATAGCTGCTGGTATGCCAGGTGGGGGTGACGGCACGCTCGTTCCTGATCCACTGCCGGCACTCGCGTCCTTCACGATGCCGCCGTCCCACATCCTCGTCGGCGCAAACGGGGTGGCAGACGAACGATGATCGCGTCGCGCTGCGCTCCCTCGCACAGTGTTCAATGACTTTCCGCAACACCCGTGGCTTGTTACCGTGGTCGATCGAGAGGTAAACGTCGCATCATATGAAGCGTTGTGTGAAGCCGGAATTCTGCTCAAAGGACGGTGCACGCATTGAATCTGCGGCCGTGCGCGCCGCTCGGCGGAAAGAAGCTTACCCGTCTATTTCGGAAGTAAGCATCAGGCTGGCCAGCGGTGCAGCGCTGCGTCCCGTTCACGGTCTCTGACGATCGAAACGACCGGCGCTGGCTGCAGACGACGGGTGGTCCGGCCCGGCGCTCGCCAAGGTCAGCTTCGCAACCAATGAGATGGTCATGCGGAGTGTCGGTCCAGTGCAGGAGCTGGCCGTCCGTTTTTACGCATGGAGAACAATCACCCTCTCAATCCGCTGATCCGGTCCCGCGCTGCCCGTGTCCAATTGGAAGAAAGCCAAACACTCTTGCCATGTGTGCGCGCCACACCCGATCTCTGCGGTAGTCGAAAAGTCGCCTCTCTGGAGGCTCGCGAGGTCAGTCCTATGTCTGCCGAAGGCGTTGGACGCTTGGACGCGGCTACCGCTTCCCCAGTTTGGGCTGCACCCGAGGCCGCCTCTCCGACGTGGGTGCGCCGGGTGCTTTCGAATGAACTCGGGCCCCCGAAGGTGCATGCACCATGGGGGGAAGTGAATGTTCTAACCGCAGCGCTTTTTTGGAGCGAAGTGTGGATGTCGCGCCCAGTAGCTTTCCGCCTTCGTTGCGCCCATCCAGCGATCCTGCTCGAGCAGAACGCGGGTCCGGTTGTCCAGCGTGGCCCGCTAATCGCCGGACCGCATCTCGCGGCTGAACGACGACGCTTCAGCGTCGCGACAACCCCGCAAGCTGACCAACCCGCGTATCGCCGGCGATCGGTTACCCACCGCCAGCTACACGGCGCAACGGGAACAATTGATTTGTGACGTGGCCTTTCCCGGTGGGGAATTGCCTCAACTTCGCGTCACAAGAATCGAGAGGACGCAGAACACCAGTCGCGAGTTGCTAGCTCGCCTGTTCTTCGCCGAGAGTGCGGACTGATGAGGAGGCATAGGCAGCTGAGACGAGCTTGTAGCAACAGCATGCTTTCTCTTCGAGCAATTTGGGTTCATCGATCTGCAAGACGCCCCGCATCTTGCGAATCAGCCCTTGCTCCTCGAACCGGATCAAGGTTTCGGTCACCCCGGCGCGGCGCAGTCCCAGCACCGAGGAAAGGTAATCGTGGGTGACTGGCAGCACGCGGGCGTCAACAGCTTCACTAGCAAGGCAAATCCAGCTCGCGAGGCGCTGTTCACGATGGTGCCGAACCCCGCACAATCCTGTCTGGACGCACTGAAATGTCAGCGCTTGCACGTACTCAAACAGATGGTCTCTGATCTCGGGATGCGCCTTCATGATCCGACGAAGATCCTCGACGCGAATTCTGTGCGCGCTTCCGGAGAAGACGACGACAGATTGATGGGTTGAAAGATGTCCTCCCCACAAGAAAGAAGTGCCGACCGCGCCCCGATAGCCTATGACTGCCGTTTCGAGCATACTGCCCGCGGCAACAACTCTGAGCGAGACGAGGCCGCTCTCTACAAAGTAGACGTGCTCGACCGGCCTTTTTGGCTCTTGCAGAACCATCCGTTCTTTCAAGACGACCGGCTCGAGGCACTCCCCTATTGCCGCAAGCTGTTGGATAGAAAGACGCGCCAAGATGACGTTCTTCACAAAGGGCCGTTTCGCAGGACGCACCGGAAGAGAGCGCAGAGGCTCCTGTCGTGTGCCGGGCAGCTGCTTGAGAGCTCTATCTTGAGAGCAGTCAAGCACTTCGAGGACGGCAGGCACGCGATCGGTCATGGGTCCCTCTCCTGGCAGGAGGCTTTTGCTAGCCTGCGCCTGACCGTAACGAGAACGTGATTACGAACTATAGCAACCTCTTCATCTTGATTGATGCAACGAGTAACTCAACCGCGCCCAAATCACGCGTTGAGGGGCCTGTCTTCGACGAATTTCGACTAAGCGAATGGTGGCGCTCGCTCCGGCTCGGACTCAACGCGCCACATTCTTGCTTTTGCATCTTGTCGCTAGCGATACGATGATTGCGTCCACGACATTGCAGTGTGACCGGGCTCTACGAGCGTCTTTTCTCGCTATCCCTGATTGAGGTCCTACGAAGCCACCGCAGAGGTGGAACGGTCAGGTCAACACCTTGATTGCGGGCGCGAGACGATCGCCCGCATCAGTGCGATCAATCGTCTGGGGGAAGCTCAACCGGAACAGCAAATCCAACCTTTACGCGATCCAATATAACCATGCTCTTGAAGCCCTTGATGTCGCGATTTTCGTAGAAGAAGCGCCGCGTGAACTCCTCGTACTCCTCCATGGACCGCGCGGTAATGTACAGGACGAAGTCGGCATCGCCCGTGACGTAAAAGCCGTGGACGACGTCGATTGATGATTTGATGGCTTTTTTAAACCTATCGATGATATCGGCGCTTTCCCGCTCCAAGGTTACCAGTGCAAGCACTTGAATAGGTCGTCCGACCGCCCTTGGCGATACAACCGACACGTCGGCCTGGATGATGCCCTCCGATCGGAGTCTCTTCAACCGTCGTTGGCACGCGGTAGGAGAAAGCCCGGCCATCTCGCCAATCACATCTGAAGTCAGACGATTATTCTTTTGCACGATCTCGAGAATGCGGGCATCTATTCGGTCGTACTGCATAACCACCTCCCAGCCTGTGACGAATTTCGCCGCGAGATGACCACTCCGCGCAGGAAATCCTCGAGGGTGAAAAATACGAGGAAATCTTCCGTGACAAAGGCCCAACTTGGATGGGTGTTGTCGCATACCACTATCAAAGTAGGGATGAGGGGCCTTGCCATGGGCATTTTGCGGCGCAGCAGGGAGCGAAGCCGCAAAGCCGGCCTTTCGGATGAGAGATCCGGGCCTTCGTTTTCGACAAAGATGTGAACCAATGCGAAGCCGAAACGCAACCGAGCCGTGCCGTGTGATAAATTCGTGCGGAAACGGGGATTGAGGTTAGCCAGCTACTCGCCCGCTGACGAGCGCGCGACAAGGCGCCGTTTTGCCTCCGAGAGGTGAACCTTTGGGTCGACTTCGTCCTGCAGCTCGATAACAGCCGACCCGCAGCTCATTCCATTTTGCTGGGCCGGTCAGCTTCTCGAAAGCTAGACCTACCATCCTGGCGAAGTGGAGATATCTCGGGGCTGATCTGCGACTGCACCAAACGTACACATCGTCAAACGGAGTTGCGAGATGGTTCGAATCCAAGACACGCTCGATGCGGCAACGTTAGACTCCGGCAGCACATCAGCGGCCACTCGGCAAGATGAAACCATAGGTCAAGCGGCCTTTGACCAGCACCTGGACGAGAGACCGCAAGAGCAACACGCTAGTGCAGGTCCTTCCGATCCTACTGTATCGGACGAGGTGGAGGATCGCCTTGATGCTGTCAACCAGCAACCCGATCTGAGGCTTGTCGTCATTTCGAACCGCGTTGCACCCTTCGACCCCAATAAACCCCAGACCGGCGGGCTCGCCGCGGCTCTCGAGCCGGTGGTGGAACGTTCCGGCGCGGTTTGGATAGGCTCTTCGGAGACCCGCGGCGACGGGATCGAGCGGCCCCTGCCACTGGTGCCGACTGGTGCAGGCCACGTCGCCAGGCTCGATCTGCCGGCCGCGGACCATCCTGGCTACTATCGAGGTTATTCGAATTCAACACTGTGGCCAGCATTGCACTCCCTGCCGGACCGGATGTCGGGCTCGGAAGAGGATTATGGCAGCTATCGAAGGATCAACGACTTCATCGCGCGCGCGGCTTTCGACGTACGAGATAGGGACGCATTCTGGGTGCATGATTATCATCTGCTCCCGCTTGGGGCCGAGCTGAATGATCTCGGCATTGAGCGGCCAACCGGCTTTTTCCTCCATACGCCATGGCCCACGCCCGACATGATAGAGTGCGTACCCAACCATCGCGAACTGATGAAATCGATGCTGAAGTACGATCTGCTCGGCTTTCAGACGAACCGGGATCTGAACAATTTCCTGGCCTGCCTGAGAACCCATTTCGGGCTGGAGAGCAAGGATGGCGTTGTGACCACGGAACGTGGCCAGACGCGACTTCAAAAGTTCCCAATCGGTATCGATCCCGAGCAGTTCGCAGCGTATCTTGCGGCAGACCTCTCTCCTGCAGAGGAAGAAAAAGTCTCGTCATTATTGCAAAACTTCCAAGGCGCCAAGTTTGCCATCGGCGTAGACCGGCTCGACTACACGAAAGGCATCGATAAACGGGTCGAAGCGTTCAATGAGCTTTTAACGAAGGAGCCGCAGAGCATCTCGCTGTTACAGATCGCCCCGTCCTCGCGCGCCGACGTCGACGAGTATCAGAAGTACAAGGAGGACGTGGAGAATGCGATCAACCACGTCAATGACGAGCATGGCACCGACGAGTGGAGGCCGATCCACTACACGAATGACTCGTTTAGCCAGGCTGCGCTCGCGCGTCTCTACCGCGAGGCACTTGTAGGTGTGGTCACGCCGCTGCGGGACGGCATGAATTTGGTAGCGAAAGAATATGTTGCTGCCCAAGACCCGAAGGATCCCGGCGTTCTGGTACTATCGAAGTTTGCGGGGGCGGCTGAAGACTTCAACGAGGACGAGGCGCTGCTGGTGGATCCAAATGATCCCAAAGAAATCGCAGATGCTATTTCAAGAGCGGCCAACATGCCGCTTGAGGAGCGTGTCAAGCGCTGGCGGTCGATGATGGATAAGATTGAATCCTATACCATCCACGACTGGTCGGCGGACTACGTCCGGGAGCTGGACAAAAGCCGTGTCACCGTTCCGGCTGATCAGTGCCTTATTCTCGGTCGCGGCTGGACCAACGTGGCTTCGATGCCGCTGTACCGGAACCATGCCGAGGCGCTGGCCACCTATAACGAGATCGACCCCGCGGATGTCGCCCTGAAGGAGGCTGCCTATGCAGACGAGAAGAAGGCCTATGAGGCGCTAGAGGCCCGACTGATGCACACACAGGGCAGACTCTGGGATCTGCCGATACCCACAGCTTCGCTCAGCGGTCGTCCCGAAGAAGAGCCCGGTGCCGGGGAGGACTGAGCAGACGAGGAGCGCAGCACGGCAGATTACGCTGTTCTGCAGCAGCACAGAGCAACAATCCAGATCTTTAACGCTGACGCGGTTCTTGCAGGTTGCGCAAGCCTGGATGATGACCGGGAATGTTGAACGAGCTGCATCAAGGTATCACGCGAGTGATCCATAATGGAACGGGAGGTGTGCCGCCAACGCGTTGTTCCGTACCCGTAAACGACGCTTCTGCAAGTGGCGTCGGCATCAGCGAACTGTTGGTCGTTCCGCGCCGGAAAGTGGCGGCTACCTGTTGCAATGGAGGGCCGCAACAGCACCGTTAAAACAGAGCAGCATGGCTCGCACTCGCCT
This sequence comes from Bradyrhizobium sp. Rc2d, assembly GCF_900099855.1. NCBI lineage: Bacteria > Pseudomonadati > Pseudomonadota > Alphaproteobacteria > Hyphomicrobiales > Nitrobacteraceae > Bradyrhizobium > Bradyrhizobium sp. Rc2d. Next base: position 65,836 of record NZ_FNCU01000009.1, read on the forward strand.
CGCGCCTGCCAAGCTGCTCCGCCTGCAGCCGGGCTCTCTATCGACATCTCGCCCCTTCGTCCTTTGCGTGGTACGCTTCGATGAAGGACCACGGGCTCGTGGGCCCGTTGCCACCGGTAGATTCAGGATCATTTGAGCCTGACCCTAGCGACCATAAGAACTGCTGATGACAGCTTCGTTTCGTCATCTTATCGAAAGATTGAACCTGACCCGGCGCTTGAACCCGTTTGGCTAGGGGCTCGACCTTAAGACGCGTTGCGACTTAGAGCCGTAGTCGGTGCTTCTGCCCTCATCGTCTTGAGTGCACTCTGAGAAACGCGCTGCTCTTTATCATGACGACCCCCGTCGACAAGTCTGCCAAATGAACTCGCTCGAAAAGCGTTGCGATTGGAGGCGGGGGCGCATTCTTGGCCGCTGAAATCGAAAAACCGGTGCCGTTTGACGGACTATCCGGCCGACACGCTGTCGGTGTCTGCTTGGCAACCAGTGTCGGGAAGCGGACATGGTGCTGCAGCCGGAGCGGCTGAAACTTGCGGCTTTGGTCGGCACGCAGTTTGCAATGAGTGGTCCGCGAGATAGCGCAAGCGCTATGTCATGCGTGCGTGCTTTCCGCCGCTTGTGCTTGACGCGCCAGGCCTGCGAGCGCAGCCCTTCGACCTCTTCGGGAGAAAGTCCATGAACACGTCACTCCGCTCCGCCGCGCGGCCTTCGGCTGCCCGCGCCACCTCTACGGCGCTTTCACAGGAGCAAACGGCTGGAGCCGCCAGTGATGATCCATTCCTCTGGCTCGAGGACATCGAAGGAAAAGGCGCATTGGCTTGGGCTCGCGCCGAGAACGAGAAGACGCTCGGCGTGCTCCAGTCAGACCCCCGCTATCGGCGCTTCTACGAACAGGCGCTGTCCATCCTGCAGGCCAAGGATCGGATCGCATATGTTTCATTGGAACGGCGCGGTTTGGAGAATTTCTGGCGAGACGAGAACCAGGTGCGCGGCGTCTGGCGGCGCACCACGCTCGAGAGCTATCGTAGCCAAGACCCACAGTGGGAGACCATCCTCGACGTGGACGCCTTGGCCGTCGCCGAGAACAGGAATTGGGTCTTTCAAGGTGCCAGTTGCCTTCCGCCTGAAGAGCGCCTCTGCCTGATTGGTCTTTCCGATGGCGGCAAGGATGCCGCGTCCATGCGAGAGTTCGACCGCGACGCCAAGACCTTCGTTGCGGACGGCTTTTATCTTCCAGAGGGCAAGCAGCACGTCAGCTGGGTCGATGGTGACACACTCCTTCTTGCACGGGACTGGGGCGAGGGGACTTTGACGCAAGCCGGCTACCCCTTTGTCGTGAAGGAGCTCAAACGCGCTCAGCCGCTCAGTGAGGCTCGCGAGATCTTTCGTGGTGAGCCCACCGACGTTCAGACGCATCCCTTCGTGCTTCGTGACAGCGAGGGTCATATTCATGTGACGGGCGCGACTCGCGTGATCAGCTCTTTCGAGTACGAGTATGTGGTCTTCCGCCCCGATGGGCCCGTCAAGCTCAATCTGCCGAAGAAGGCCGCGATGATCGGACTAGTGGGTGGTCGCCTGCTTGTGAAGCTTGACGAAGAATGGACGCCGCCCGGGGATATCAGGTTCGCCGCCGGATCGCTGATTTCGTATGACCTGGCCCAATGGAAACAGGATCCGCTGCGCGCCAAAGCCTCGCTTGTCTTCCAACCTGGGCCCCGCCAGGCCCTGAGCGAGTTAGGCGCCACAAAGAATTTGTTGATCTTGACGATGCTTGACAACGTTCAGAGCAAAGCGTTCGTTTATAAGTACGATCAGGGAGCTTGGTCGGCGACGCCGATCCCACTGCCGGAACATACAAATGTCAGCCTGTCAGCCGCCTTCGATCAAGCGGACCAGGCCATGTTCACCGTATCGAGCTATCTCAGACCAACGTCAGTCTGGTATTTTGATGCCGAAACCAAAAGCCTTGAGGAATTGAAGAAGACACCTGCCGCCTTCGATCCGTCCAACCATGTCGTGGAGCAGTTCGAAGCCACTTCGCGTGATGGCACGTCAATTCCTTACTTCCTGGTGCGACCGAAGAACGCAAGGTTTGACGGCGCAATCCCGACACTTCTCTATGGCTATGGCGGCTTCCAGATTCCGCTTCTGCCCTCTTATCTGGGACCGGTGGGGCGGCTATGGCTCGAACAAGGCAATGCTTATGTCGTTGCGAATCTGCGCGGGGGCGGCGAGTTTGGCCCGCAATGGCATCAAGCGGCCCAGGCGGCAACGAAGCAGACGACATGGGATGATTTCATTGCCGTTGCCGAGGACCTGATCCGCCGGAAGATCACAAGTCCGCGCCGGCTAGGCGCGATTGGCGGCAGCCAGGGCGGCCTGCTCGTTGGCGCCGCAATCACCCAACGTCCCGAGCTCTTCAACGCGGCGATCATCCAGGTGCCGTTGTTTGACATGCTTCGATACACCAAGTTGAGCGCGGGCGCCTCCTGGATCGGCGAGTACGGTGACCCCGCCATTGCCGAGCAGCGTGCGTGGATCGAAGGCTACTCGCCCTACCAGAAGCTGGTGGCGGGCAAGACCTATCCCGCTCCCTTAATTCTGACCTCCACCAAGGACGACCGCGTGCATCCAGCGCACGGCCGCAAGGCTGCCGCGAAGCTCGCCGCGCTGGGCCAGCCTTACTTCTACTATGAGAACATCGATGGGGGACACAGCGCCGCGGCCAATCTCATGGAATATGCGCGTCAACTCGCCCTTGAATTCACCTATGCATCGAGGCGGCTTTGTTCTGAGTAATTCGGTGGACGGCTGATCGAAGCGGGTAAAATCGAGACAAGTGGTTATCTCAACGTCTTCACGTTGCTCAGCTGAACTCATCGAGCCCAACGCGAGAGGCTGACGAGTCGCCGGCGGCGCGATGAAGCTCGTCAGATGCGCAAGTTACCGGTTTGAACAGCCTCCACCTGTGGCGAGCGGGTTTCCTGGCTTCCCAAACACAACATGACGAGCGGGCGGTAAGTTGCCAGATGCGCTTCCCTGAGGATTGTCTCGGCAGACCCCTGTTCGTCCGAAATGGCCCGGCGTGCGGCTGACATGCAAAGGCGAACAGCCAAAGCGCAGCCCTGCGAGTGTCTTCGTGCTTGAGAAAGCATGTCACGTATCTTCAATGCAGGCATGCCGCGGATTGATGATCCTGCTCCAGGCTGCGCGAAGGAGTTCACCGCCGCCCTGTTGTTCAACGTCGATCAAACCCATCCGCTCTAGCTCGGCTTGGGATGAGCGCGGCGTTTCGAGGCTCTGCAACTCTTCTGTAAGCCGGTAGCGCGCGACGAGTGAAGCGAAGGTCAAAACGTCACGCGGATCTTGAAGCCTTGAAGCGAAGTGCCGTCGACGACAGGGCGCTTTCTATCGTTTGCACAACGTCGCGGCAGCTAGAGTCACGCGACAAAAAAACGAGCACGTGACCTGCGCAGCGACGCCGGGCGTCGCTTGCCGCCCGTCTTGATAGACGGGAGACTCTTCGCTAGATCACAACGGTTCACTATGGAGATGCCGCCGTGGCAATGGGTATTGTGAAGTGGTTCAATTCGACCAAAGGTTATGGGTTCCTCAGGCCTGAGGACGGAGGTCCCGATGTCTTCGTGCACATCAGTGCCGTCGAAAAGGCCGGTTACACCACACTCGAAGAGGGGGCCCGGGTAAGTTATCAGCCCAAGGCCGGGCGTTCGGGCAAGATGTCAGCTGAGGATCTCCGGGTTGGCTGATCCGACTGGTCTCCGGAAACTGCTCTCTGCAAGCGTGTTCTCGCACCTGTCCGGCGATGCCTTGTCACGGCGCGCCGAACCGTTTGGCCTTTCGACCGCCTAGCCATGAGGCGGTCTCGCAATCATGACAGCCTTGATCTCCTGAAGCCGTCGACAGATCACTGCCGCCAGAGTTACAGGAGTTGCCAGCCCGGCCGCAATGTGGGCGTGGAAAGATATTCCTGCGAGCGGGCCACGAACGGTCCGAACGTACGCTCGTGACCAACACGCCGGGAAGTGCACGCCGCACGGCTCGTCGCAGCTGATAATGCACGGGCTGGTGCTCCCCTGTCCAGGCGTGATGCATGTAGCTCATGAAGGTGCTCGCACAAGCGGGTTCGTCCGTTGTGGACCATACTGGCCGGCTGCGCTGCGGCTGCAGGTCTATTTCTGCTACGCTGATCCGTGAGCCTTCGAGGGCCGGTGTAAGCAAAGCCGCATTGGCTTGATGCGGCGCGGCGACGTCAAATCCCGGGGCGCCGGCGCTTGGGGTTAGCCAATCTAGTTGACGTTAGCGGCGCCATGTTGTTGACGATGCGCGCCTGACGTCGATCCACTACAGGGGAACTGCACAAACACACAGCCGTTCGGAGACACGGCAGGTCTCCTTCCAGCTGACCGTCCTGAAAGTGCTGGCCGGCCAGCCTGCGGCGGGCTTCCGTTGCCGAAGTCCGACGCGCCGTGGAGATCCTGATGAACGCGCTGATCTGCCGGTACAGAGGTCGCCCATCCGACTTTCGTGATCTCAGGGATGAACCACCGGACGGCGATCCCGATGGTGTATTTTTCGGGATGCGCTTGCGCGTTGGATATTCATCTTAACGGACAGCGGCAGCCTCAAAGAACGGCCAGCGCGACAAGTCTAGCGGCTCGATCCGCGGATCGGAGTTGGAGCGTGGCCTCCTAGTGGTATGCTAGGGGCATCCATCGCAACGCTCGGGACTCACACCGTCTATCCGCTGCCGACTGGCCTTCCGACGCAGGAGGATCGGCCCGTGCTCATCTAGCACATTGCGGAGATCCTCGATCAGCCCACCGCAACTCCTCGTGCGATGACGCGCAGCTGATCGATAGATTGACGAGTATTCTGTTGTCCGTCGCGATGGTGTTTGGGACGCGCGCAGGCGCTGTTGCGCTCGATGGTCAAGATCGCGTCTCCACTCTTGCGGTCGACGCTATATAGAGCCGTGGTCGCGCCATACCAATGGCATCGGCGCCAATTCTGGCGCCGACGTCGATGCTCACCAGCCGGCTTCGGATGGCTCGAGAGGAATCTGGAGCTTGGCTTTGGTGGGCCTTTCAATCGAACTTATAGGAGGCCTGGAAGAACGTACCCCAGCGCTCCATACTATACTTCGCAAACATGCGCGGGTCACCGACGCAGCCGCTGCTGCTGCACAAAGAGTCGCTGTCCTTTTTGGTCCACATGGCCCAATAGCGGCCACCGACCCCGACGCTGATGTTCTGGGTGAGGAAGTAGGACAACACGCCCTCAATCTGGACTCCGCCACCACCATTGCCGCGTTGCTCGTCAAAGGTGGTCTTGTCGCGCAAGAGATGATAGTCACGCCCCTTGAAATCGGTCCATGGCAGGTAGGCGACGTCGGCGCTCAAACGCCAACGCTCGGTCAGCATGGTTTCGGCGCTCAGGCCGATCCGGGGCGCATTCCATTGAGTATCCTCGCCGCCGATGACCCTGTTGTCACCCGGTGGCAAACATGAATCCAGCGGGTTAGCCACCTGCATGCATCCGGTCGAGTCCGAGCTTTGGCCGTAATAGGTCCAGCCTATAAATCCGCCGACCTTGTAGTCGGTCCTGCGCAGGAAATCATAACCGACGTCAGCCGTGTAATAAGTGAATCTTCCGTTTGACTGGCCTGAAAGGTTGTTGATGTAGGACAATCCATCCTCGGGTATCCAATCTTCATTATTTATTTTTCCTTTGTTGAAGCGCCCGATGCCAAGGATACTCTTCAAGAACACGCCCCATGGACTATCAACACGGCCGAATAACTCCCCGGAAAGTCCGTCCAGTCCATGATAGGTGAGCCTCGATCCCAGTACGCTGGGGTCTTCAGGCCAGCCATACGGAAATGCGCTGTGATCCCATTGGAATCGTCCCCGGCTCAGCCAGAGCCGCGAGCCGCCTTCGAAGGACCAGCCGGGCGCGTAAGGAATGGGTGGTACGGTGCCGGCTGACTGCGCGTACAGCGGCATATCGGACGATTGTGCGGCCCCAGGGTCCGCACCGAAGTGGTAGTTCAGTCCGATCTTTCCGATGTGATAGTTGCTGGACAGGTTGGTTGTGTTCGCCGGCAGAATTGCAAACGGCGGAAACTGCACTGTCGAAGCGGTCGCGACACCTGGCCCGCCAAAATGCAGATAGTCATATTCGACGTTCACCGACCATGCAGGCGTTAGGGCTTGCTCGACGCCCAGCCCGATGATGCCACCGACCCGGCCATAGTCGAAATGGGTTTTCTCCTGTGGCAAGTCGCCGCCTTCAAAGTTGTTGACGACGTCGCCCCGATTGTTTTGCCAGGCTAGGCCTGCCTTGAGATAGGCCAGCGTGTGCCCGAGCGCGCCAAAGGCGTAACCAACGCGACCGGTGCCGGTGGCAAAGAGGCTCGGACCTGCCTTGCAGTTTGCGCTCACAACGAATCCCGAAGGGGCAAGGCATGTATTTGTGCCGTCAGAGACAGCACCGCTGGCGTCCAGCTCGATGCCAAACACCCAGCTGTTGTTCTGCCAGTTGTAGCCGATCTGGCCACCTGCAAGGAACGCCGGGGTATCGACGATGCCGCCATAGATTGATGGACCGTATGGATTGCTGAAGGAGGTGCGGCCGTACCCGCCGCCGGCGTGCCCGCCAATATAGCCTCCAGACCAGTTCCACACCGCCTGTGGCAGTTTAAGTTGTGGCTCAAGGTCCGCCGGCTTGGCTGCGCTGCTTGCGACGAGCGCAATTGTTGTCGCACCACAAAAAATAATTCTCGATCGCATCAAAGTTTGCCCTGCACTTCCCAGTTCACGACCCGGCTCCTTAAGTATCGCCGCACGACAGATCGTCGGAGCAGACCAGACACGCGGTAACACGCGCGCCAGGGCCGTCCCGAAGATCACCGCACGACGATTGGTGATGATGTTCCGAACGAAGCAAACCGCGTGCCGAACTGAATTCGTACATTTCGCAGAAGTTTCGTAAGAGTGTGTCGCGTCAGCTTCCTGACACTGGTCTCAAGGCTGACAATCGAATCGTGCGAACGAGAAACACGGTCGCAGCCGCTACTCGGCAGGCTTGGATTGGAAGAGATACCCAGGCAACGTCAAAATCGGTTCGGCCCGCCGGCTGTAGTCCAGTTTCACGAGGACGGCTTTCCTGCGCGTATGCTTCCGTTCACGACGATGCGGCCCACCACCAGGAAGCGCTCGGCATCTGCCTCTTGCGGCTTACCGCGAATTCGCTTGCAGTAAATGGCAATCCGCTTTCGGCTTTGCCGTGGTGAGTTTTTGTACGTGGCCGGCTCAGCCGGGGCGGGCGGTTTATTGTTCCCAAGAATGCCCGAACCCGCCAGCTGCCGACGTTTTCGACCTGCGACGCGATCAAAGCTATTTCGGTGGGAGGCAATGTGAGTGAAGTGTTGGCCGGTGCCATGCCAGGTATTCCGCTGCGATGGACGACGGGCATGTCGCATATCGAGCTCAAAAACGGTTTGATGAGCCATCAGAAATACCGGACCTACACCAATCTGATGGAGGCGGAGCTCGCCGCGCTTCAGGACCTCGGCTACACCATCGATCGGCGCAATTTCTTCGGCTACTCACTGTACGGCAGCGGCCAGAATCTGGTGAACGACAACCCCTTCTTCGGCCGCAACGCCGGTCGTACCGCCTACCTTCCGAATACCGACAACACGGCCACGCTCGGACTGGGATTGCACGTGTACGGCAGCAACAATACGGTGGTTCAGCGCGCCGACCTGCTTTCACGCGGCGTCGAGGGGCGCCGGCATCCGCGTCGACGGCGGAAACAATTCAATAGCAATCCTGCCCGGCACTCGCGTCGATGCGGACGGTGCCAATGGGCGCGCCGCCATGTTCTTCTACGGCAAGAATCACACATTCACCCAGCGTGGCGACGTGCAGGCTGTCGGCAACCATGGCATCGCCGCAAGCTTCGATTTCGGCAACAACGTGTTAGGGAATCGCGTCGAGTACCGTGGCTCGTACATTCACACCGCGGGCAATGAACCGGCCCCAATCCTCGATGACATCACTGGTCCGCTGGTCAGCACGTTCGACCTGACCGGACGTCTGGCTGGCAACTGTGCGGCGACGTACACGTCGAACAACGGCTTATGTGGGCCAGATCAACGTGATGCGTGGGGCGGTGCTGTCAGGGCACGTCTGTTTAGATTACGCCCAGGTTGATGGGAACGGTGCGCCGCGGCTAACAAAGTTGACGTTCGGTATGACACCCGATGCGAGTGGTCACTCTACAGGGCAGCCAGACCCAAGCTTTGCATTTCGCTATGATGGCAATATCGTCGGACGCAACAATCTGTCATTGCAGTTGTTGGGCGGCAGCTCTTTTTTTAACGCCCATCATGAGGTGTACGACGCGAATATCGAAGGTACAACGTTGGCTCCGATTACGATGCACGCACCTTCCAGATCTTCGGAGAGGTGGGTTACAAGGCTCACGTCAGCGACCATTCCTAGGTCGAGCCCAATCTCGCCTATGTTCGGGCATAACAGACGATTTTAGCAAGAAGGGATGGAGCGGAGCGATCCTTGATATTCGCACCGACACAATGGAAACGACTCTCTCCACCGTCGGCATCCGCACCACTAACAGCCTTCAGCTTGGGCACGTAACCTCGACAGCACGAACCGACCTTGGCTGGCGCAATGCCTTTGGGGACTACATTCCACTGTCAACAGGCAGCTTCGCTGGAGCGCGGCCTTCAATAATCTCGGCTTCCGCGACCGCGAGGCTTCAGTTCGGATCTGCTCCGTTTCCGATCTGAGTGATATTTCCAAAGCGGCCCAGTTCAATTTTGAATTCCGCACTGCCGACGCCACCGCGAGCCCGCACCTGCAACTCGCCGCAATCGTACACGCGGGGGTGCAGGGTATTGAAGAAGAACTGCCGACATCTGATGCAACCACCGAGGACCTCTCACTTCTTGATCCGGCACAGCGTGGATACTGCAGGCTGCCAACGTCGTTGCCCGAAGCTCTCGATCGCTTGCTGGCAAATCAACCCGCAATCGCTGGTTCCCGCCCGGGTTCGCCGAGACCTATGCAAAGCACAAGAAGGGAGAGATTGCGTTCGTAGAGGCAAGTCCCAACAGGAGATCTGCAGCCTGGATGAGCAGGTCTACTGAGTAACGGAGAATCCATTACCGGTTTGATACAGGAACGATACTTCGTCACCCCGAGAGCAACTCACTGCGTCGAAGTCCAATCAGCTCCGGCTCAGCAGCACGAGACAATCCCTGTGTTGACCAACTCGGGAGACACAGATGAAGTCACTTTCCGCTCTGTCGATTGCAGAACGACGCAATTTGAAAATCTGCCTCCGACAAGACCGGCGGGAGGGTAGACCGCCGCGTCGTCATGGACCCGTGTCATGGCGCTCCATCGGTACTGCTACCCCGCCGATTAGCCTCAGTAACCGCTTGTTCTGGACTTGCACAAAATCGGCCATAGCAGACCCTCTCACTCTTGTAGTTGGCCAGCGCTTGAACCAATCGCGACGCCGCATGCTCCTTCCAGTCCACTTCGATGCCGAGCGACCTCAGCGACAGCTCCACCAATTCGATAGCGCGCTCCTTGTTGCCGATTGCGTAATAATACTGAGCGACCGCCTCATACGAGTTTATTTTCAAACCGGTACCGGCGGGAGGGTTGAGCTTGAGGACACGCTCCGACAAGTCTTTCCCGATAGCGAGGCGCTCGGCCGATGGAAAGTCGGAGTTATCCTTAGATGGATCAAAGAGTTCGCGGATTGCGTACGCCATCCAAAGTTCCGAATTTCTGTCGATCGCATCCCGAACCAGTTTGCGCATGACCGAGATCCCTTGAACGTCATGCATTTTATGAAGCAAAACATCCACCTGTTGCGTGCGTAAGGTGATGTCGTCAGGCATTGCACGAAGAGCCTGCTCGATGATCGAAAGCGCACCAGCCCAATTCTCGGCCTTCATGGCTGACGTGAGTTCGTCCAGCATTGCAAATCTGCGCGCAACCTGTTCATTTTGAGTGATCCGGCGCCTTTCTTCGAGCTCAGCTTCCTTGCTATCCCGCCACGTGCCTTCGAGAATCTTGGGCAAGAGATCATCGAGGCGCGACGGGTGATCTATCATCGCGATTCGACCGTCACGATCGATCACAAAGGAGGCAGGTATGGTGGGAGAGGTGCTCGCCTTCAGCCAGAGCTTGTTCATTTCTCCACTATCGTTGAGCGCGATCCTGTAGTTCAGGTCGGGGACCTTTGCGTTCAACCATTTGTCCAACCTCGCTTTAGCCGCATCAGCGGTTGGGCCTCTTTCTGCAGCTGCTACGCCGACCACCTCAACCGCACGATCCCGGTATTTCTCTTGTAGCTGCACCAGGCCTGACATCGCCTTCGCACACGGCCCACACCAGGTTGCAAAGAACTCGACGATGTAGACTCTGCCAGGTTCAAACTTCGCTAGCGGCCGTCCGCGCACCCAACTCTCAACCGCGAGCGCAGGAGCCGGGGAACCGATTGTAAGCGCCGCGGTGGCCTGCGGCAGCGCTGCCAAATCTACTATCATTTCGTACACCATCCTCGCTCTTCTGCAGACGAGCCACCAGGTCACCCGGGTTGGAATGACAGCACGCCGTGCGTGGCTCGCAGACATCCACTTTGCCATTCAGCTGGTGACGCATCAGCAAGCGCTGTGCCAGCGCTGTACGTTCGGGTGAACGCGAGCTTGCTTGTGACCAGGCTCGTGATCGAATTACTTCATCATCGCTTCGGCTTCTGCACGAAAAGCCCGGCGCGAGGCCTCTCGTGAATAGAACATGTGGCCCCCCGGAAAGACGACGAGTTTGACACGCGGTGTGGAGGCAAATGGCGGCAATTGATCGAGCACGATCTGTGATCCGAAATACGGCGTGACGAGGTCAAACAGGCCGTGCGCGACCAGCAATTTCATGTTCCGGTCCGTCGCCAGGATCTGGCGCAGCTCCGAAAGTGACTCCGGAGGGCTGCGGCCGAAATCCCAGGCCCGCCTGACCGTGTCGTTGAGGAGCTCATAGGGCCCGTCCGGCCGCCAGTTAAGCTTGCGCGCAAGCAGATCGACAGTGGCGCTGGTCAGAGGTGCCAACAGCGTATCGCTCGAGGGATCGCCGGAAAGGTGGAAATCGGACTCAGGATATGGATCGAGGCCACGCACCGAGGCGTCATAATTGCCGATTAACTTGCCGTTCTTACGGTCGAATTCACGGCGGAACTCGGGGAGTTCGAAGCGCCCGGCGAGCCTGCGACTGACCGCCTGGTCGATGCCAGTCAGCGCCGCGGACTTGTCGGCCAGACGCGTGGTCGCTTCCTTGTCGGCCTGGCCTTTGATGAGATCGACCAGAAACTCGCCGCGTGCATAAGCTTCCACGTCGGCGAGATCGGCTCGGTTTACCGGACCCTCTGCTTCACGCCGGGTCGCGACATAGCTTGGCAGTCTTGCGACGTATTGCAGCAAGCTCCTGTGGGCACTGTAGTCGAACAGTGGCGAGACCATGATCAGACCCTTGACGCCTATGCCCTGCCGCAGCTGCAATTGGCGGACAACCTTTGGCCCGCGAATGCCGCCATAGCTTTCACCCGCGATGTACTTCGGCGACAACAGCCGGTCATGCTTTTCGAGCCAGCGGCGGACCACCAGAGCGAGCGAGTTGACGTCGCCCTCAACGGAATAGAGCCGCTTGCGCACATCATCGCCGGTCGCCACGAAACGGCTGTAGCCGGTGCCTACGGGGTCGAGAAACACCAGATCGGTAAAATCGAGCCAAGTTTCCGCGTTTGGCCTCACCTCCGGAAATGTCGATGGCGTGACCTCGTCAGCATTGATCGGCAGCCGCCACGGTCCGGCATTGCCAAGCTGCAGCCAGGCCGATGATGAGCCCGGTCCGCCATTGAAGAAGAATGTTACCGGGCGCGTGCCGCGATCGGTGCCGTCAAGCTGATAGGAGGTATAGGCGATGTCGGCCTGCGGCTCGCCCTTGTCGTCGAACAGGCGGATGGAGCCGGCGGTCGCGACAAAAGAAAGCGTTCGCCCAGGGAGCTCAAGCGTGTGCCTAGTACTGGAGTCCGGCGGCAGGCGATGCTGCTCGCTCGGCGACGGCATACCCGGTGTTTGGCCGGCGCCACCCTTCTGGCCGGCCGGCGTCGTGACCTGGGTGGGCGGAGGCGGATCTGCGGCCCGCGCGCTCTCCATTAACCCACAGGCAAACAGGATCAGCGCAAGAGATGTGCGGCACGGCGCGATCAACTGCATCGAGTTTCTCCTGTCCCGGCGCGCACTTTGGTGCGCGAGGCGTGTCTGTCAAAACGGCTCTAACCATTAGCTCCGGCCGGGGAACAACAAAGCTACTAGATCCAGTAGTCATCACCATTGCCGAGTGCCCTATCAGTCACGGTGCGAAACCCGTCATTCCAAACAAATCTAACAGAGTGCCCCTCCACAGCTTCAGCAAACGCGCCTACAGAGGGCGCAATGTTATCGAGGGCTGCTTTTGCCGGCTCAAAGATTTCCGGTGCGTTGCAACTCGCTACGACAAACTTGCGAGAGACTTCTTGGCTGCCGTGTACCTCGCCGCCATCGTCACCTATTGGATCAATTGAGTCTGAACCGTAATGAAGACTTGGGATATTACCTCGCAGAAGATGCATATAGCGCTGCTCCCTTTGGCGCGAGCAAGGTGACCGTCATATGCCTGCCGCGCGCGGTGCGGCTCGCACGCAGGATCGATGTGTAGGACAATCCAATGAGGACACGCTTCCGGCATAGGAGATCAAGCACCCAGGTCCGGCAAGTCCAGTTTGGATGTAGGGTCTGGCGAAGAAATACTTCGATCCGTTTGCGCCCGGGAACTAGCCCACGCTTCTCATTGGTTACCGTGTCCCGATAGCGCGTAAGGACTTGTGCGACTGTGATCGTATTAAGAGTCCGCACGTCGTTCGGGATCAACGTGCGATCTAGCTCGGCTTCAATCTGCCGTGCCCATTGTTGTGCATCAGATTTGGATTGAAACGATTGGGCTCGCGTCGAATGTCCGTGTCGTCTGACTTGACCTGCCACTTCCCGTTTCTGAATCGTAGGCTTGCCACGTGAAAAGCTCCTCTCGTGTGACGGGGTTGTGACCGGCTGGTCCGAGCGGCTTTTGAGGAGCTGCCACCACGCTCTAAGATGTTGGCAGATCGAGAGAAACGATGGCGCACCCGACACGATTCGAACGTGTGACCTTTGAAGGCGTTTAGTTTCAATTCGTTATAGTCATCACGCACATCCAGATTTGTCGTCCTTTGGCTCTCGAAGTCAGCGGTGTTCCGACGTGGACCGCGTGGGAGAGCATGGGTCCGGTTCCGGTCGGAGCCGTTCTGGCATTTCCCGCCACCGTCGCACCGGCCGGCTTCATCAAGTACAACGGCGCGCTGCTGTCCCGTACGGCTTACCCGGCGCTGTGGGCCTATGCGAACGCGTCCGGCAACATCGTCAGCGAAGCGTCTTGGGCGAGTGGCAACGCCGGCGCGTTCTCGACAGGCGACTTGTCGACCACTTTTCGCATCCCTGACGGCCGCGGCGAGTTCTTCCGCGGCTTCGACGATAGCCGCGGCGTCGACACGGGGCGCACGATGGGTTCGCAGCAGGGCGACCTGCTCAAAGACCACACGCATTCGTATACGTCACCTGCGTTCGGGTCGGGTACTGGGAGCACGCCAAACTATTTCTTCAGCAGCTTCGGCTCGGCAACGACGGGCGGCATGAACGGCGGGCTTGGCGGCGCAGCAACGCGGCCGCGAAACATCCGGTTGCTCATGTGCATCAAGTTCTAGGAGAGCTGCGTGGTGAACATTTGGAACTATGATCGCGTCACGGGGGCGCTGCTCGGCCAGAGCGAAGCCGATCAGATCCTGAGCAAGAGGGTAATTGGCTGATACCGGCGTTCGCGACAACGGTCCGGCCCCCCGTCATGCCGCCGGGCTGCGTCGCCGTCTTCGACGGTGGTTTGACGGGTCAAGGCTCTTGGCGGATCGAATTGAAGTCGAGCGACGATATTCGTCAGCGTCTTGCGCCGCAGCTCGCTGATCTCGCCACCGTGATAGGCGAGTGCTGCCAGCATGCCGGCTTGGACCAGGAAATTGCAACGAGTTTGGTGCTTGAGACCGCCGAGGCAACGATAAAGCACGTCACCGATGACGAAGCGGTGCGTGCGGAGGCTCGTGCTTTGGTACAGGATATACTCGGATTTCAACGGATCAACTGAAATCCACGCTAAGATCGGTTGCGCCGAGACTTTTCGGCCCAGGCAAGCAAAGCGTCCACGTTGTCCGTCGGATTGAAACTTTTACCGTATGCCTCGATCGCTCGCGCTGAGATCATGATAAAATTCTGCGTCAGCCGCGCAACGTCGCGCCTTTCTACCTCGCCGTCCCGGTTTGCTAGCGTTGACCAGGTCCCGTGCAGAATTCTCGATCTGGCCGTCACGATGGCCTCGACAAACTCGTCAACGGTCACCGGCAGGATAGCATCGAATTGAGATGGGCCGTCGACCCCGAACAGCGATTTGAATCCTTGAAGCAAGCGTGTGCGGCTTCCTTTCGCGCTCTCGGCGCAAAAGAGATTCTCGATCGCCGTCTCCATTTTTGTGATTGCAACGGAATCGAGCGGTTCCGAAAGCCCCTCATGAAACCAGAAGAGGGCGTCGCACCATCCTTGCTCCAAAAGCGGAAGTAAACTCGACTCGTCTTTGAAGCGGCCGATGATCCTGCCCATGTTCTGGATATCTGCGGCGGTCTGCTGCAACAGCTCGCCTAGAATTGGCCCTGGCATGTCGAAAGATTGGCGCGCCCTCCAGCCATGCGACCAGAATCCCGTCGGATCGGATACCAGAGAAAGCTTGTGATCGAACATGGTTCGACCTGTCAGACGGGAAATGTCTCGCCCCCGCGGATCTCGAGTGACGGTTTGCAGTGCGCCAAGACAGAGATCGACGGTCATTTCCGCGACCTCCAGCGACCGTTCTTTCTCCCTGCCTGTCACGTCGACAACTGCGATCCAATCTGCACGATAATCTGTTTTCCACCGCTCGAGGTTCACGGGCTGACCGTCCGCATGCAGTTTCAGTCCGAATGTCTGGGGCGCGAAGTTATCCATATGCACAAAGGTCACGGGGCCGATGTCGAAAGAATCGGCCGTCTGAGACGAAATCTTGCACGGGATGAAGTGTGTTTGAGGACACGCCTGCGATGATAGCCAGGCGCCTACCTCGTTCTTCAGCCAGTCGACATCTGGGCGCTGGGCGTCGTCGCGTTTCCATCTATTCCTCAGAAGGTCAGCGACGTGGTCGGTCAGTACGCTAAGCCCGACTTGCTTCATGTAACGATCGTCCGATCGCCGTATGCCTCTGATCAAGAGGCGGAGTGACAACAGCCCTGAACGATTGAACCCGACGCATCTCAGGTCCTCCATCCCAAGGGACCATGCGTGGATGTCCTGCATCTCTATCCAATTAGCCATCGGCGTGTTGGGCGGCAGGTTCCGCCACGGGAGCGGAAGCTCGAATAGCCCGGCCCAAGCGTCGAGCAGGCATGCTGCCGGGTCAGGAGCTGCGCGCATCTTCACTCGTCCCACCCGATTGCCTCCGTCTCAGGCGATCAGCGCATCCTTAACCGGTGTTTCATTGCCTGGCTCTTGACCTTATAACGATTTCCGGCCGGTGCGATAGGCTCGAACAGCGGCCCGCGCGTTCGACGTTTGCGCGCGGCGGCTTCCCGATCGGCGTACGGGCGCACCTGGGCATCGCAAGGATCGGGTGTTGCGAGTCCCCGCAACCTCCGATGCTTGAGATAGCAAATAGAGTGCCAGCCTCCGAAAGGAAGCCGGGGTTCTTCTTGCCCGCCGCAAACCGCAGGATCGCAGGGAGGTCGCCGAGACTCGCGGACTGACAGACATGCCGTCGTTTCCGTCGAACCGTGCCGGGAAGGCTGGGTGCGAGTAAACGGGCAATGGTGACGCACATGAATCGAGTTCGAGGCGCCTGGCGATGTGATCTCGCCGCGTCCGGCCAACCGGCGGTCCGGCCGACGTCCTCGTCGGTATCGTCCAGATCGGGTACAGCCGACGTGGTACAGACGTTCGAGCCGCGGAAATGGGCGGGGAGTCGCGCAATCCTGGTGAGGTGACTTTTCCACCGCGAGCCTTCCTTCTAACGAGCGCCGTCGCCGCGGTGGCCAGCAGCCGGATCACTAAACAAGAACGAGAAATCGCACCTAAGCTTGCCGCTGAGTTCGTGGTCAGGGAAACGCTCCATCGCCGCCGCCCAAACCACCGCTGCCGTTGCCCCATCACCGCTGTTCCAGTGAGCACCGCCAGATGATCGAACATCGCCACGGCATAGTCTGGGTCGAGCGCAAGCGAACTCTCGTAGGCGTCGATCGCCTCTCGCACCCGCGGGGGCTGGCGAAAGCCGCAGCCAGCTGAAACAGCTCATGGCGTCCGGCTGAACGATCTGGGCCTGCTCAAGCAGCAGCGGCACGCTCTCATCGAACCGCCCCAGCGCTTTGGGGACAATGGCCAGGCCATAGCCGTATTCACCGCCCGCCAAGTCGTAGGCCCTGCGGAAGCAGCGCTCCGCCTCCACCCAGTCCTCGTCATCCTGCGCCCAGTGGCCCAGACGATCCCAAGGCAGCGCGGCGTTCTCGGAATCGATGTGGGCGATTTGGCGATCAAATTGCTCGCGGAATTCACTGTGGCTCTTCCCGATATTCTCCCCTTGGCGGCGCAGATAGAACGTTGTCATGAAAAGCTCCCACCTCGCGGCTGCGTCCTCGGGGTTGCCCTGACATAGCGTTGTCAGAAGGGCGCCGCCTGCCCGCTCCAATTACGCCGCCAACACTCAGACGGCTAAGAGCTCACGCCCTCTGTCCGAACGCAAGCAGCCCCGCCGCAATATCGCACTGCCGATGCGGTTTTCGCGGTTGAACCGGCGGCCTCAAAGGGCAGGCGAGGTTGTCTAATGTCGAAACGTTACCCGGCGGACACCTGATTGTCAGCTTCGGAGCCAATGTCGGGAAGCTGGCATGGCGATGCGGCACGATGCGGCAGAAACCTGCTGTTTGTCGGCGGCATGCTGCTTGCACAGGTCGAGCTGCGGGCGGCGCGACACAGCGCGTGCACGGTCGCAACACGAATTTCGCTACTTTCGTCCAGTCCCAAGAACCTGCCGGCTCGCCCTGTGCGTGCCCGTCCGAGGATAAGGCAATGAAAAAGTCCCTTCTGCGCGCCGCGTTGCTCTCGATGATGTGTTTTACATTCGCGCTGCCCGACGGACAGTCTCGTGCGACGCAGGCCGACGATCCATTTCTCTGGCTCGAGGAGGTCGAGGGGCCGCGCGCATTGGCCTGGGCACAGGCCGAGAACGAAAAGACGCTTGGCTCGCTGCAGTCGGATCCTCGCTATGATCGCATTTACCAGGACGCGCTCACCGTCCTCCAGGCAAAAGACCGGATTCCGTACGTTTCGCTGGGACGGCAAGGTCTCGAAAATTTCTGGCAAGACGAGAACCATGTGCGCGGCATCTGGCGGCGCACCACGCTTGAGAGCTACCGCGGCCAAGATCCCCAATGGGAGACCATCCTGGACATTGACGCCCTCGCTGTCGCCGAGAAGAAGAACTGGGTCTATAAGGGCAGCAGCTGCCTCGGGCGCCGCTGCCTCGTCAAACTTTCCGACGGCGGCAAGGACGCCGTGTCCATACGCGAGTTCGATAGGGATGCCAAAAGCTTTGTTACAGGTGGATTCGAACTCCCAGAGGGCAAGCAGAGCGTCAGATGGCTCGATCGTGACACTGTCCTTGTTGCACGTGATTGGGGCGAGGGGACCACGACCGAGGCCGGCTACCCTTTTGTGTTGAAGGAGCTCAAGCGCGCTCAGCCGCTCGATCAGGCGCGCGAAGTCTTTCGCGGCCAGCGCACCGACTTTAGCGCCGCGCCATTTGTACTTAGTGAACAGCGGATCCATGTGACCGGCGTCGCCCGCCGGATCAACGCCTTCGAGCGGCAGTACGTGCTGTTCGGGCCCGCAGGGCCGATCGAGCTCGATCTGCCGAAGAAGGCCTCGATCGTCGGCATCGCGAGTGGCCGCGTGCTTGTGAAGCTGGACGAAGACTGGATCCGCCCCGGCGATACCAGCTTCAAGGCCGGCTCAATGATCTCGTATGATTTGGCCGAATGGAAGCAAGATCCGCTGCGCGCGAAACCATCTGTCGTTTTCCAGCCCAACTGCCGGCAGGCACTCCGCGGATTTGGCAGGACCAGGAATTTCCTGGTCCTGACGATTCTTGACAATGTTCAAAGCAAGGCATTCGTCTACAGGTACGATCAGGGAAAATGGCATACCACGCCGGTCCCGCTGCCGGAGAATGCGAGCGTAAGCCTATCAGCCGTTTCCGGGCAAGCGGACGAAATGATGTTCACCGTCTCCGACTATCTTACGCCAACGTCGCTTTGGTACTTTGATGCCAAAAGCAAACGGCTCGAGCTCTTGAAGACGGCACCTGCGACGTTCGACGCATCGAAGCATGTCGTGGAGCGGCTCGAGGCGACTTCGCGCGATGGCACGCGGATTCCATACTTCCTGGTGCGGCCCAGGAGCGCAAGATTTGACGGCTCGACCCCGACGCTTCTCTATGGTTATGGCGGGTTTCAGGTTCCGCTTCTCCCCTCCTATGAAGAAGCTTTGGGTCGAGTATGGCTCGAACAGGGCAATGCATACGTTGTTGCCAATCTGCGCGGAGGCGGCGAGTTCGGTCCAGCATGGCACCGGGCGGGCCAGCAAGCAATGAAGCAAAGCACATGGGATGATTTCATCGCGGTCGCCGACGATCTGATCCGTCGGAAAGTCACAAGTCCGCGCCGGCTCGGCGTGATCGGCGGCAGCCAAGGGGGCCTGCTGGTTGGCACTGCAATAACCCAGCGCCCTGAGCTTTTCAACGCGGCGATCATAGGAGTGCCGCTGTTCGACATGCTTCGATTCACCCAGTTAGGGGCGGGCGCGTCCTGGATCGCCGAGTATGGGGACCCGGCCATTCCCGAACAACGAGAGTGGATCGAAGACTACTCGCCCTACCAAAAGCTGGTACCGGGCAAGGCCTACCCGGAGCCTTTCATTTTTACCTCCACCAAGGATGATCGCGTGCATCCTGCGCACGGCCGCAAGGCCGCCGCGAAGCTCGCTGCGCTGGGCCAGCCTTATTTTTACTTTGAGAACATCGATGGGGGACACCGCGCCGCCGCCAATCTCGTCGAACATGCGCGCCAGCTGGCGCTGGTATACACATATGCATCCAGGCGGCTTTGCCCCGAGCCACCGGGAGGCGCACCCTAAACATAGGTCAACGGTACCATTGTCGTAAACTTCAGCTCTTCCATGCTAATGAACGAGCTGACATCAGCAAAGTCCAGGCGGGTGATCAGCTTCTTGTAGACCGCGTCATAGACCTCGACCCCTGGCACCACGAGGCGGAGCAGATAATCGGTTTCACCGGTCAAGCGATAGGCTTCGACGATTTCCGGAATGTCTGCAATGGCACGGCGGAAGTCCTCGAGCCACGCCATCGAATGACGCGACGTGCGTACACCCATGAACACAGTCATCGGCACGTTGGCTTTGCGTCTGTCAACCAGAGCGACGCGCCGGCAGATCAGGCCACTGTCCTCCATGTGCTTGATGCGCCGCCAACAAGCGGACACCGAAAGATTGGCCGATTCGGCAAGCGCTGTGACGGGAATTGCTGCGTCGAGCTGCAACTTGTCCAAAATCTTCAGGTCGCGATCGTCCAACGCCATGTCCTTTCAGCCCGCTTCGGAGGCCGGGTGAGAAGAGTTTTTGCTATCGCCGAGATAAGGCCTTTGATTTGCACTTTCCAGAGCGATTGCGCGAAACAACGCCGAGATTTGCCGCCGAAGGCGCGGTAAGCCTGTGTCGCCTTCGCATGAAGTGGAGATCTCAAAGTGCAGCGGACGATTGGGCTGATCGGAGGGATGAGCTGGGAAAGCACAGCCATCTATTACAAGGAAATCAACGAAATCGTCCGTCAGCGCCGCGGCGGTCTCGCCTCGGCAGACATCTTGCTGCGCTCGGTTGACTTCGGGTATATCGTCACCCTTCAGAAGGCAGGAGATTGGAGGCAAGCCGCTGCTTATCTAACGAGGATAGCCCGGCAGTTGGTCGACGCGGGCGCCAGCTGCATCCTGATCTGCACCAATACGATGCATGTGATTGCCGACATTGTTGCTGCCGAGCTGGGTGTGCCACTCATCCACATCATCGATGTGACCGCTGCGGCTCTTCTCGCCGCTTCCTTCAAGAGACCACTGTTGCTCGCGACGCGCTATACGATGGAGCAGCCATTCTATTGTGATCGCCTGCGGCAGCGCTTTGGCCTTTCAGCTGTCATACCGGCGGAGAACGAACGGATCCGGATCCACGATGTCATCTTCGATGAGCTGTGCTGCGGAGTTATCTCTGATCAGTCGCGCCAGGAATTTATTGACATCATCGCGCGCGGTCGTGCACGGGGCGCCGACGCGCTCATCCTCGGCTGCACGGAGATTGGTCTTCTCATCGGGCCCGAACATACAGAATTTCCGGTGTTCGATTCGGCAAGGCTGCACGCCAGGGCGGCAGCTGATTTCGCTGAGGGTAAGCTGTCACTTGGTACCGTCTCCATAAACGCGGGGCGATAATCGCCTCGCCGTTCGGCACTTGATCTCGTCCTCGGTAGTGATGCTGACCTCGGCCTGAGCCGGGGGTCTCAACGCCGCTGTACCTGGCCATGTCGCGCAGCGCGGTAGCGCAGGAAGGGCAGTTGTCAACTTGTCACAAAATCAAGCGATGGTCGATCGCGTTCGACCTTCAAGCATCGGTCTCCGAGGAGTGAACTTTAGTGAGCGCTGCCATGGACGTCGTGGTTGCGGCTTTGACTGTCTCGTTCAAGACGTCGGTTGTTTCAGGCGCGACAACAAGGACGCCTGCAACCAGGTGATGCGCGAAAGCCCACATCGTTTCGTCATGAAACGCTCAAGCGGCCTTGGCATGCCGGTTGCTTGAGGATGTGACGAAACCACTTGCGATATGATGGTCGTTCACCACCCGATCCAGGTATTCAGATGAAACTTGCCCGCTTGATCGATGGCAGAGGTCTCCTGATGCGCTTTCCAAACCGCGCGCCTGCGTCGCGAACTCTGCCATCTTCGGATCGCGCTTCGGTTTGCCGGCCAGAACCCAATTGTCTTGTAAAGGGCTCGCGGCGAATGGCGGTCCTCAACAAGATGGTGCACACCAGGGTAAAGGCGTTAAACCTCAGGACGATTGTTTGCGTCACTTTTGGCCGGTGGCTCAAGCGCTGGCATCTGCGAGATGCCGAGGTTCTTGAAGCTAAGCGCCGGCCTTGCGTCGGTGCTTGCAGATGGTCAATGAGCTGATGCGGGACGATTGGGATCTTGAGAAAATAGTCAGGCAACAGGACGAGCTCAAGGTCAAGCTGCTTCGCGCCCAATCGGTTGTCGCCGAATGCAAGGCAGGATTGGCGGATCTGGAGCGGAGGCTTGAGCGTCGAGCAGTCTCATCGCCGGTCAATGAACGCCAGCGCAACTCTGCGGCAAACAATTCAACACGTAACGCACGACCGCGCAAATCGCGAAGCCGTCGATGATCCTGTTGACCAGGATGCTGCCGTGGCGTTTTCGGGTCGATCATGGGACCGTTGAACGCTGCCACCGCGCACGGCAATGGCGACAGATTTTGTCACGGACCTGGCGAAGATCTCCAGACGCATCGTGTTGCGAACCCGGCGGGCGAACTGGACTAGTGGGTGCGGCCCTGCCGATAGGCTCGGCTTTTTGGTTGATCGCGGTGCGTTGGCCAGAGGGTGCGCGCAGAGTAGCACCACATACCGGACACATCGCCGCGTTTTTGACTAGAGCCTCCTGTTTCGGGGGCTGCTCACGCAGACTGGATCGAATGTCAAAGAGCTCTCCACCTTGGCCCAGGGCCAGTTCGGTCGTTTTGTCCGTCTTCAAGTCGTTCAAATTGCCGGTAGACGTGTGTGGAGGGGGAGCAAGGAGGCGCGTTCAATGATCACGATGGTTCGCTATGGCCGTGGCGCAAGGCATGCGACGTCCCGGGCGGTGCTGACCGCGGACGCCGACCATGCCTCATCCGGCATCGCATGGATGATGACGAGAACTGGCTGACTATTTCCCGCAAGCGATCACAATCCGATCCGGAAGAGGGCGGGTACCGGCAGTCACCTAAGTTCGTGAGACGCCAGGAAGAGGGTTCCCGATGCGAATGCGATCCGGTGCCGGCCGTAGCCTCGTCAGCTTCTCGAAAGCTTGCCCGATTACGGACTAACCCACTGATCCTGGACGAGAGGTTGGCGTGGACTCGCACAATATCGACATATCCAATGCAGCACCGCCGCCATCGGTACAGCACGCCGTTCGAGGCGATCAGCAACCGAACCAGGCGGAACAAGACGCCTTTGAGCAGCAATTGGAAGCAGCGCGCGTGGCCGATCCCGCCGGGCTTGACCGACGCCCCGGCCGCAAACCGCCGTCGAATGTGTCTCGCGCGGATCGCGATTACATTCAGGCGATGATGAACGGTACCAGTACTCGCCGAAACCTGTCACCATTGACGGCCGAGAAGTATGCTCAAATGCTTTACAAGGTGGCGAATTACCTCGGCGAGCGCGGCCAGTCGCTCGAAGCCAGTGATGACAATGCACTAAATCAGCTCTCTGACACGGTGTTCAGTCTCGATAGATCCAAATGTTTTCAGTTCCGATCCCCTGCCGCTTTCTCAAGGGGAGCCTGGTCGACTGCTCCATGATGCGCCCGCACCGGGCGGAGTGGACCTGTTCGCCGGCCACTTGCCGCTCATGGCCGATCCCGCGGCACTCGATTTCCAGTACCTGCCATTCTCACCAGGCGATCTCCGTGGACAGCTGGATGATGAGCCCGTGCCGTCCGGCCTGGATCAGCCGGTCGGCGATTTGCCGGTTTCGGCTGATCCAGATGCGTTCATATTCAACGAGGAGCACATGCCGCCAGGAGAGCTTCGGCGATTGCTTGATGATGAGACGGCATCCTCAGCGGCGGATCAACCGCCACGCCGGTTGCCCAGCGACTATTAGAGGACACGAGCCATTGTCGCAGACGCCCTGAACTCGCTATCGCGGCCGGTTAAATTCCCGGGAAAAACCTGCGACGCATCTAGCTTGTATCGAGCGTATCGCGTTGCCTTTCGGCGAACCGGCTTCGCGTCCATCACTACCTGAGCGAGCGCCAGCTGGCGCGGATATCGGCCGCATTTTCGGCTGGCGGTGGGAGTGCTGAATGTTGCG
This sequence comes from Bradyrhizobium sp. Rc2d, assembly GCF_900099855.1. Taxonomy (NCBI): domain Bacteria; kingdom Pseudomonadati; phylum Pseudomonadota; class Alphaproteobacteria; order Hyphomicrobiales; family Nitrobacteraceae; genus Bradyrhizobium; species Bradyrhizobium sp. Rc2d. Next base: position 89,301 of record NZ_FNCU01000009.1, read on the forward strand.
CGCCTTGTGGATCTCTGCGGCTAAGTAGCCGGGGCTGAATCGAAGCGCAGCGGATCGCCTTCGACAACGTTTAGCGGCAGCGGCGATGAACAGTCCATGTCCCTAACCCCGCGGGCGCTCGACCTCGATCTTGCCGCCGTGAAAGCCGATCCGCCCCCGCGTTCGTCCAACGACCTGTCGCTACAAATCTTGCGTCTTCCTGGCTGAACGGCAGCTTCGCTGTCGGATGACCGTGTGCGCTCCTGTCAGTTCTTGTAGCTCGGGTCTTCGATCGAACGTCGATACGACGGAGCGTGCGCGCTTAATCAGTGTGAGCAGGCTGAGAAGCTGTTGGATTTTGGACTATCGCACAACGCTTCGTCTTTTTCGCGCATAGGCAAGGTGCTACTGCGCGATCGCAAGGTTCAGGCAGCCTCTGCTGCGTCTTATAAATGTCATCTTGCGCGGGCCAGTGACGCGCGCGGCGGCTCGATCGAGCCAGCGCTCAATACCAGACAAAGCACGCGGCAATGATGCGCGCGACAAAGCACGAGCAGATCGATGACAAAGCGTTTTCGCAACTGGGCCCTATTGTCCATACTCGCCTCCATGGTTGTCTGCCCCGCCGCAAAAGCGCAAGACCGCCGGACTATCGCCGAACCTGTTGCACCTCATACGGTCTGCGATCGCCCTGTGCCTTCCGGCAAGAACGATACAGTTAGGCTGCAGGACGCCATTCAACATTGCCCCGCTGGCGCTGCAGTTTATCTCGGGCGTGGCGAGTTTCACTCAGGTCCACTCGAGATGAAATCGGGCGTGACCTTATGGATCGGACGCGGCGCGGCGCTGATCGCCATCCCTGAACCTGCTGCTTACGACAAGGGCCGCGGACAGTGTGGTCGCATCACGGGTAAGGGCGACGGTTGCCGGCCATTCATCAGCTTTTCCAAAACGCGTGGCGGCGGCATCTACGGGGACGGCATCATCGATGGTCAGGGCGGCGCAACTATGGGCGGCGGCGCCGAAACCTGGTGGCAGCTGGCCCGCCGCGCGCAAGCCGAGGGCGGCAACCAGAACGCCCCGCGCTTGATCCAGATCGATCATGCGCAGGACATCACGTTCTCTGGTGTCACCTTGCGCAATGCGCCCAATTTTCATGTCGCAATGAACCGGGTCGAAGGTGCCACGTTTTGGGGCCTCACGATCGATGCACCGGCGGATGCCCGCAATACCGACGGCATCGACCCTGGCGCGAGTCAGGATGTGACCATCACCCACAGCTTGATCCGCACGGGAGACGACAACGTCGCAATCAAGGCCGGCGACAATGGCTCAAGCAGCCATATCTCCATCATTGATAATTATTTCGGCTGGGGGCATGGCATGTCGATCGGCAGCGAGGTGAATTCCGGGGCAAGCGACATACTTGTGCGTAATCTGACGCTGGACGGTACGACGTCTGGCCTGCGCATCAAGAGCGATGTCAGTCGAGGCGGTCTGGTCGAGCGCGTGACTTATGAGAACGTGTGCCTGAGGGGCAACCGGTGGCCGGTGGCGTTCGATGCAAAATATGATCCGCGCGCACAAGGCACGAGGATTCCGGTCTATCGGCAGATCGTTCTGCGCCATGTGCGTGGCGACAATGGTGTGCTGCTGATGCGCGGCGTAGACGAGCGGCATGCCCTTGACGTGACGCTCGAGGATGTCCGATTTGCCAATTCCGCGACTTGGCAACTCGAATACGCGAACGTGACCGCAAATCACTCTGACGTATCGCCGCCGCTGACGGGACGAGCTACAGAACCGCTGCCGCGCGGATCGGAGGCATGTTCCGGTGCATTCCGCGACGGCAATCGGTAAGCACTACACCCGGCGCCGAACCCGGGTGGTGAGTTCCGCCTCGGCGGGCCTAAATTGCTGGTGTTGCGGAAGATCAGCCTCCTGGTGCTTCGTTGCAGGCGGCCGCCGGGTTTGCAGGACCGGACTTGCGAGAGTTACGTGCAATACTTGTTTGGCGAGGAAAATGTGTTTGACCATGCACGGGGGCTATCCCGCGGCGGTACCTTATATCGACTGCGTCGAGCGTGCCGCGAACTCGACGAAGACTGAGATCACATGCGAATTTTCTTGCCGTCTGCTGCGCTTCTGGCCGGATGTTTCTGCATCCCGGCAGCGTACGCTCAGCCACTATTGGTCTCGCATGCCGGAAATGCAGACTATCTCTCCGTGCAGCAAGCCATCGACGCATTGCCGGCGGAAGGCGGAAATGTCCGGATCGTGCCGGGCATCTATCGCGAGAAGGTCAAAATCTCCAAATCCGGTATTCACATCGAAGGGACTGGCAGGAAGCCGGAGGATACGGTCATTGTGTATGGCGACGGCGCGATCAATGTAGGAGGAACCGCCCGTTCGGCGACGCTGGATGCCGCTGGCGATGACTTGCGGCTCGAGAATCTGACGATCCAGAACGACTACGCCCTCAATCCGGCCAATCCACCCTCGCAGGCGGTAGCGCTGTCCGTTACCGGAGACAGGGACGTCGTTACGCGCGTCCGCCTGCTCGGCGCCCAGGACACGCTATTTGCCGGCAAGGGACCAAACGGCAGAATGTCACGACAATACTTCTCGAACTGCTACATCGAAGGGCATGTCGATTTCATATTTGGCAACGCCAAGGCCTGGTTCCGGCAATGTGAGTTGCACGGCATCGCAAATCAAGCGGTCATCTATACCGCTCAGAGCAAGGCAGCGCCGGATGAAGACAGTGGCTATGTTTTTGATCATTGCAGGCTAACTGCCGACCCTGCTGCGGGCTATATCGCACTTGGCCGCCCTTGGCGTCCCTACGCCACAGTGGTCTTCCTGGCGGCGAAGATAGATGCCCCCGTGATCGCGGAAGGGTGGCGCGAATGGACGCCCGGCAAGACCAATACGCTGAGGACAAGCTATTATGCTGAATACAGATCCTTCGGCGTTGGGGCCAACCCCTCAGCCCGCGAGCCTCACTCCCATCAACTGACAGATGGCGAAGCTGCGAGATGGTCGCTGAGCGTGTTCTTCGGAGGCGCCACAGATTGGCTGCCAAGGGAACCATATCGATGGAAGACAAAGTAACGGTGACGAGACGACGGCGATCGTCGGATGAATGACGGGGGAGTGCGGATATGACGGCGGCTTGGGCTGTCACCGACATCGCGCTGGGCACCATATTTGTGGGTAATCGAAAGCCTCACCAGACGGTTACTCACGAAAAGGGAAACGCGCAACTGCGTGCGATAGCCCAGCGCTTGATGAACGCGATGCACGGTGTGGAGCGCGATCAAGTTCACGATGCCTGCCTTGCCTCGCGGCGATCGGCAGAGCCCTTGAGATAGGTGGGTGGCGCGGGGCGCTACAGCCCCTAGCTATGTCAGAACTGGCCGTGAACCCCGCGATGCATCGGGCTCTCGTGATCGATCGTTGATCCGGCGCCACCGAGCGAATAGGCCTGGCACGGGTCGCTTCTGCGCCGAAATCCTTTCCATACAGCCAACGAGTGTCCCCGGAAGGTTTGTACTTCGTGTTGCCTCTCGAACAACGGAGGGATCGATCGTCCGCAACTCCTGTTGGAGCTTCGAAGGTGGAACCGGCGGTAGGGCGACTCAGCCGTCAGGAGTGGAAGGAGCCGTTTGGCATTTCCACGAACTCACCGCTGGGCCGATGCAGCCGCCATTTGCGCAGGATCTTGCCGCATCCCTTTTTCCGGCCCTTCTTCCTGACCGCTGCGCGGAACGAAACGAACCGGTCATCGTGTCGATTGTCCGCCATGGTCGCCCGAAAGCGTTAGCCCGGGAAGTCAACCTACCCGCGTAGCCAGAGCGAAGCTCTGGATGGTTCCGTCCTCCACTTCCAATGCGCCGTTGAGGCCCGCTGAGATGTTCGGGCTAGCTCTAGCGCACCACGGTCTTCAGGTACTGGTAGGCCTTGATGATCTCGACCAGGCGATCCTGCGTGGAGCGGTCGCCGCCATTGGCATCGGGATGGTGCTGCTTGACCAGCACCTTGTACTTCGCCTTGATATCGCCGAGCGTTGCATTGGCATTCAGGCCCATCACCTGCAACGCTTTGCCCTCGACATTGAAAATCTTGCGCGCCTCAGGCTTGGCCTTCGCGCGGTGGCGGGCACCGGCGCGTCCGTTCAGCTCGACGAGCGTGCAGAGGGTATGCCAGTCGTCCTCGAAATTGGCAGTGCTGCCGTGTGCGCTGATGTTCTCGCCCATCTTCCAGGTCGGACGATGGCCGGTCAGCGCGTCCTTCTGGTAGCGCGCGACTGCTTCCGAGTCCATTCCGGAGAAGAAGTTGTAGGACTGATTGTATTGGCGAACATGGTCGATGCAGAAGTGCCAATAGGCGCGCGCATTGTCGCGGCCCTTGGGCGCGCGATGGGTAGCCTTATTCTGGCAGCCAGGCCATTCGCATAGCGCCGCGGGCTGGCGCTCCTGCGCTTCCTGCTTATTGATGCGAATGGAGTCGAAGATTTCGGATGTGTCGATCAACATGACCTGGCTCCGTTGACGGAGCGGCAGTTAACAGAGCCGCTTCTATGCTAGAGACTTGGTTTGGACGGCAAGTCGGGTCTGACTCGGCCTTTGCGTCTAGTTGGTGGCATGATGTAGCGGGCACTTCCTAGCAATTGACATGCCAGGACTCGCGAAGTTGATTCAGGCCATCATCTCTTTGAGATTTCAGATCGACCCAATCGAAATTTGCTGTCGGGTTCTGCACATGGAGGTCTTCAATGGCACGGGGTGAGTACTCTCAAAAGCCAAGCGAAGGCACTGCTCGGCGGTAATCTGCGCAACCACGAAAGCGAGCGACGTCTTCTGAATCTTCTTTCGAAGCTTGGAAACTCTTCCGTCTCGCGTGGTGAAACAGAAAGCGCATTGTCGCGATTTGAAGGGCATTCGGAACCGCTCGTTCACGGATCAACGCAAGTCCCAGCGGCGGCGGGCCGCTGACGAAGCCCCCTGTTCACCAGCCTACCCAGCAAAGGCTCGAACAATTCGCTGTTGGAGCGGGTGCATACCGGCCCTGGCACGGCAGCCGGATTGCATCGAGGGCCGAACCGCAGCTATCATGGAGGCGTTCGCCGAGGACTACGACGGTATAAAGTGCTTCAGATCGCTTTGCCAAGAATACGAGCGGATCATGAGGTTCGCATCTTACCTGCTTGGGCACATGAACGGCCTGGGTAGGGAAATCGATGCCGCGCCGAAATTCAAAGAATTTCTGGGGTCAAAGAACTCGCTGAGTCAGTACGTCATCGAGCTCGATAACACCTTCGATGAGCTCTGGGACAATTACGGGAACTGGACGAGCTACGAGGAGGTTGACGGTCTCGGCACGATTGTGCCGTCCCTTGTAGGGACCCACGGTGTCAACGCACGTGTGCAAAAACGGACGGATGTACGTCACCATTACTGTTCAGGTTCGCTACACCAACGTCCGGCGGCGCACCGCATATTCCGTATTGGCACGGATTTCATCGGCCAGTTCTTGCGGTGCGACGGCGACATCGAGTAGGTCAATGTCCTTTCGTCGCCCGGCATGAACAATGGCCGCAGCGGTGACGCGGAGTGCATCGATCGTTTTTCGATTCGCCAGCCACTTCGCAACGAGGACCATGACGTCATCGATCGTCGCGCCGATTCCGAGGTAGTCCTCGATCCAGCCATCGATCCAACGCATGTTCTGTCTGACGATGAATTGATAAGCGAGTTCATCGCGCGCACATCATTGGCAAACTGAGCAACTCTGAGATTCTGCAGCGACACTCGTCAGCTGATCGACAGGTAGGCCTGCTAACGGCAGAAGATACGCTACCCCGTTGGCTGTCCTATCGGACTTATCCGGTCAACGAAAGGCAGAAAACTCGCAGCAGTATCGATCCATTTGCCGCGGTCGGGCTCGTGTGAAGCTGTACGCACTTAAGTCGGGCGGGAGCCGCAGCGCACGTGCACAGGCTCTCGAATGTTCATTGCGCTACGCAACCACCTGCTTCGCGAGCTTGAGAAGCGGGGGTATCCTTGTTCTTACGATGGAGAAATTGATGGACACAGGACAGGCACAGCGGAGCGCAGGTTCCTCCGGGGACACTTTTGACGAGGGGGAGCAGGAAAGCTACCTCGGCGGCTTCAACCGAGCCGTGGCGGATTGGGTCGAAGCCTTGACAGGGTATCGGACCCCCGCCTCCTCGCGCGCGCGGATCCTCGAAAACTGGGCTGCCGAAGAGGGGCAGGGCGAAGCCGAGAATCGGCGACAGGGGCGCTCGCGAATTAGGGCTGCGGACAACACGCGCTCACATTCATTAGATTTGTCATCCCTCTCGCTGACCGCTTTGCCCGCCGCCCTGCCGCCGAGGCTGCTGGGACTGCGCGCCATGCACAACGAGCTAAGCAGCCTGCCCGCTGGTCTCCCACCCGGTCTCAACCAACTTCTTATTAGCCACAACCAGTTGACCAGTTTGCCGGACGCTCTTCCGGCGAGCCTCTCTCACCTCGATGTGAGCGATAACAGGTTGACCACTCTACCAGACAACCTCCCGGCGGGGCTGGGGATCCTGAACGCAAACAACAACCGACTCAGTAGCCTGCCCGACGCTCTCCCGAGTAGCCTCACCTCGCTCGCGGTTGGTGGCAATCAGCTGACCGAGCTTCCCGAGTCGCTCCCATCGGGTCTCATTGAACTCGATGTCAGCAGCAATCAATTGACCAACCTCCCCGAACCCCTTCCGAGCTGGCTTCAATCGCTCAATCTCAGCGCTAACCGGCTGACCAGCCTGCCCGAGGATCTCTTATCGAGGAGTTTTAACTATCCGTATTTGGAGAACCTCGCGTTCGGCGATAACCCATTCCCGGACGAGGTCCGCGCTCACCTCGCGGCACCGCATCTTCAGCAGCTGCCTCTGTACGAGGCTGCCGCGCACTGGCTCGGAGACGATCCGGCGGCACTGGCCAAATGGCAGCACTTTGCGGATGAGCCAGGCGCCCAAGACTACGCCCGGTTCCTAGAAAGGCTACGAGGGACGGTCAACTATGGCAATGACGAGTTTCGGCGGGCCGCGGCTGATGATCTGCGGCAGGCGGCGACCAATCCGAGATTGCGCGAGCAGTTCTTCACACAGGCTTCCGAGGCCAACGCGAGCTGCGAGGATCGTGTTACTCTGCATTGGAACGGTATGCAGACCGCGCGCCTTAATGCTGACGTCGAGGATGGGTTGTATGATGATAGGCTTGGCGAACTGATCCAGCGCGGCCGCGTTGCGTTCCGCCTGGAGGCGCTGGACGGGATCGCGCGCGGCAGGGTCAACTCGCTCCTCAGCGTCGACCCGAACATAGACGACGTCGAAGTCTACTTGGCCTATCAACATTTGCTGCGCGAGCCGCTGGAGCTCAGTCACATCGCCCCTGACATGCGCTTCCTGACGGTCTCTCACGTAACCCCGGATGACACTGCGCAGGCGCTGGACCTGGTTCGGGAGCAGGAAGCGACCCAATTCACCGACTACATAGCAACCCGCTGGCAACCCTGGGAGACGGTGCTGAGGCGCATCGCTCCGGACGAATATGAAGCGATGCAAGACCGGCTCGTCGAAGCCATGGGCGAGGAGTTTCAAACCCGCTTGGATCAGCGACTGGTCGAGCATGGTCTTCTAGGCGATCCGGATGCCGAGCGGGTGCTCGGAGCCCAAGTCCGAAACGAGATCGCTGGCGAGATCAAACGCGAGGTCATGCACCGTGTGCTCGCAGAACGTGGCCTCGAACTATGAGGCTCCCAAACCGCCGCAGAGATATTTATCATTGCTCTGCGGCGGTATCTAAAGATCGATCGTGAAGCCTCGCCCATCGCTGCCAAGGTGCTTTTGCACCTTGGAAAGTGCGCTGCCGTCGATCAGGGCCTTTCGGTCTTGCCGAGCGACGAAAATGCCCGCGCGCGAGGCGAGGGCGTTTCTGCGTCCGGTCGAAAGCCGCTTCGAGACGAGAGCTCCGTCGGTCGAAAAAGTTGTTGAGCAGACCAAGGCGCGCCGCGGTGAAACCATCGGTTGCGGAGGCGCTGCCGCAGCCAACCAGCTCGGTTTGACGAGGCAGCTTAACTGTTCGGCAGGCCTATTTGACTTCGGGTCCTTCCCGCGAGCTGCATCTTGGCAAGCAAGTTGTGGAGTTCAAGCATGCACCGCGTTGGCAGCTTACGATGGCCGAACCGTCGTGCAGGTGAGATCGTGCGCGCTTGATCGGGTCGGTCCCGAGACTGCACGACAAGCCTTGCGGTCCCTTAGTCAAAGACTGAGCCCGATTGAGGCGAGCGAATTGAAGTCTGCCGGATCTTCATTGCCGGCTTGGCTTTTGTCAGGCCCGTAAGCGAACTGGGCGCTGGATAAATTTTAAACCTATCCGATCCCGAGCGCCCACAGGCTCTCAGCATTACTGCTGCGAACTTACGACGGCCTGCACATCTTCCCGTTTTGGCGGTTTGATGCCTGAACGCGCTTGTTCGTCGCCACTGGGCGGAACGTCCCTTTCGAAGGCTTAAGGCGCAATTCGCCGTTTCATGGAAGACGTGGATCTCACATACGGATTCGAGCGATAGTTCCGGACTGGTGAAACACAAGCGAGGATAATTCGGTCCCTCAGAACCGCAGTCAAAGCAAAAGGTGGAACCCAAGACACGAGAACGACTCCCGGTCTGCGTCAAGGAAAAGACGTTGTCCGTCATCACTGAGCGCCTGCAAGATGACAAGACTCAGCGCCAAAGTTGATGCCAAGGACGACAAGATGCTCGTCACGTATGATCCGTTGGAGACTGGTAGCGGCTACGTGAGCCCCGCCTTGATGCTTGAATTCGGCGCACGATCGACAGGCGATCCATTGTTATATCGGTCAACGAATTTCGTCGGCTCGCACAGGGGGCCGGCGAAGAGGTGCGGCAAAATTGGAGCGACCCCGTCCTGTCGTCAGGCGGGTGCCGATGCGAGGCCGGTCTTGCGCGCAGCAATATCCTGATCTCGTCAGCTTTTCGAAAGGTTGCGGCTACAACAATCGAGAATCTGATTCTTGCTGAACGAGCTGCTACCTGGCCGTAATCCAGGCCGGTCTATACAAACATGAGGAGAGCAGGATGGATCCGGTTGACCCATTCATCGATTCAGGAGCCTGGATGCGGGAGTACGCCGCCCTGCAGCGGCGGACTGGGCAGCGAGCGAGCAGCCCAAGCGAGCAGGGTGACTTTGAACGGCGGCTGGAGGATCTGAATCTCGATCCGTCTGATGAAACGAAGTCAGCTTCGCCTGATCGGGCTCCCGCAGGAGGTGGTCGAGCAGTCCGGCGGGACGATTTCGGCGGTTCGATGCGGGTGCCGCCGCACTCCGCTTTTAGGGAGAGTGCGCTAGGCGGCACGCGCCGTAGCGTAGACATTCCCAGCTTTCAGCCTGCAGCTTCCGCGCAAGTGCCGCAGTCCAGTTTGCGAGATGATCTGTTCAGCAGCGCACGCTACAGCTTTCCGGACGCAGAGTCTGCCGCGTCGGCCAAGAGCGGAAAAAGCCGCGGATTATGGTCACGCTTCACGTCGGGAATCGGCAAGGTCCTTGGCGGGAGCAGCAGCGGAAAGTCGTCGCGCGACGCGGGGCAATCTGACGTCTTTTCGACGAATTTACGAATTGATTACGCCAGGCAGCCGGGCCGGACGCGCGGGGTCTCTGCGGAGGATGAGGCGCTCATTAAAGACTTCAGAAACAAGGCGGAGGGTAACCTCAGCGACGGCACCATCAAAAATGCGGCAACCGATCTGCGCCATTTGAGCGCGCGCCTGAGCGAGGCCGGCAGGCCGTCAATTGCCGATCGAATTCAGCGGGAACTGGAAAACGCGCAGTTGGAAAATCCGGAGGTGGAAAACCACCAGCTGGAAGCTGAGCTCGATGAGGACGTCGACACTTACGCAAAGGACCGCGGCAGGCGCATCAAGGCGGCCCTGAAGAAGCTTCGTGAAGTTGGTGCCGGAAACACCCTGGCAGCCGATGTCCGTCGCCTAGTTCCTCATGGCGCTGACGCAACCCTCATCGGCCGGTGGGCCGCGGCGGAAAAGGCGACACAGAGGGTCGAGCCAAAGACGATCGACAGGCAAGCTCGCCGCCTGTCCAGGCTGAGCGAGTGGCTGCAGACGCACGACAGGCAGCCGATGGCCGGCCGCCTCTTCACCGATGGGTTCGCCCGAGATGTCGAGGAGTACAAGCAGGAAACCGAGGACGGCAAGATCAACGCTGATCTGGTCAGGCTTGGCCAGTATCAACAGATCCTTGAGGCGAACAGGGCGCTCGGATTGCAGCCTCCGGAGGGCGCGGGCCAGCCTTCCGGGGAAGCTGCTCGACAGACCCTTGCGCAGGAGCTTCCCGCAACGCCAGCCACGCCGAGCGCGGGAGCGTGGGATTGGCTCGGCGAGCAGATCCACGGACCTGCCTCTTCGATGCCAGCGCCGCACAGCGGATCGCAGGCCGGTTCATTGCAGCAGCTTCCCGCAACGCCGGCGACGCCGAGCGCGGGGGCCTGGGATTGGCTCGGCGAGCAAATCCACGGCCCCGCCTCACCCGTGCCAGTGCCGCACTGGGGGCAGCAGCCCAATCTGCCGCTCGAACTTCCTGCGACGCCAGCCACCCCGAGCCAGGGAGCCTGGGATTGGTTTGGGCAGCAGATGCAAGAACCCGCATCGCCATCGTCCGTGAGGCCTCGGTCGTCCAACATCTACGGCGGTCTCGATTCCTTCGTCGATCTGGATCCGCCGACGCCGTACGACTTGCGCGACGATGCGCGCTCTGCGCCACCGCCTGAATTTGCCGGAGCGTCGGCGTTCGCGGGACCGCCGGGAGGCACTCAGGAACTGCGCGATATTGGAGCGATCGTTGGCGCGGACTGGCGCCACGGCTCCCAGGCGGCTTCAGACGTGTTGATCGATGTATTGGGCAACATCAATCTGTTGCCAAGCCAGTTCGGGCCAAGTCAGTTTGCGATCAATGGGGAGCGCTATTCGGCGACGTTTGGACCAGGCGGGCGCAGGGATGTTCGCCTCATTCATCACCAGCGCGCCGGCGGGATCAATGAAGCTGGCCCTTCCCAGCCGCTCCATCGTCCCCCGCAGATCGTTAGAGCATCGCAATCCGGTGAAGGTGCAGTCGATCTTGGCTATCTGATCCGCGGCGGATGGGAGCACCGAGAGCGATTCCTTCCGCCCTACCTCGTCCGCGTCCTGGAAGGCCAGCGCATCATGCCCGAAGTCGGGCGCCCGACCTATTTCGAGATCCGCGGAGTGCCTTACAGGGGCGAGTTGGTGGAAAGCGAAGGACGCCAGCGCGTTCGCGTCTATCCCGAACGTCGGTGAAGAAGCAAGTTGGCTGCAATTCCAAATGCTCGGCGGGCAGCTCGCGCGAGGCGTTCTATCACGCGGCGCTTGACCGGCCATGCGCCCAATCGATGCAGATCGCAGAGGTGGGGCGTGAATACACGCCTGATATCGACGGCGGTGTTGGCTCAGTCAGTTTATCGGGCGGGGACGTCCCCAAGACACGTGCCCGCACTTGAACAACACGGCACTCACGTGGTGCCGTCACGTTTACTGATACCGCACAGGGAGGCAAGAGCGCGCCTGTTCTCAGAATTCCGCCAACCATCGTTGCGAACAGGCTGATCCGGATCATTTAAGAGGCTAAGTCCGGACCCAGCTCGCCAAAGCCACGAATCCCAACAGAAACCAAATCACAAGAGCAAGCGGCCACAACGGAGAGGGAGCCTTTTCGGGTTGCGGTTCTGAGTCTTGATGGTCGGTCCAGGCTTTCCATGATCGCCAAGTTTGAGGCGACATCGGTTCGTCAAAGTCACGAAGGCTAGTTTCGTCCACGGCTATCTCCCACCACAACCTCTGCTAGATCAACCAATGGTAGAAGAGCCTTCCCAATGAGAGAACTCGCGTCTACTCGGTACAAGCAACCAACCCCGGCGCCATGTGGGGCGGATCGGCCCTCGCCAAGAAATGGGGCGCCACCAGACGGTTGGCCCCAATGATGGGCTCGGGCAGGGCGATAAAATCGCAGTATTCCCGACGAAGGTGAAAGGCGCCGCGGCCGTGTTCGGTTGTGGGTTTTTCTGAGCCGCATATTGAGCAATCGCCCTGTCGATAAGATCCCGTTCTTCTGTAGATAGATGGGGATAGGAGCCCCCACCGCCGACGGGAGCGGGATCGGCCTGCCTTGGCTTGGCCAAGTGCTGCTCAAAGCCATCTTGCCCGGCCTGGCTGGTCTGCGGCTCTTCCGAGACGGCGTGCTGCACCTGCGACCAAGCTGGTGCATGAAATGGGTTAAAATCTTGCAGGTCCACGCTCACCTCACCTCCAGGATCACCTGAACAGGTCTCCGTAGTCGGGCAAGCTTTCGAGAACCTGACCTGGCCATGGTTCCGAACGGGAATTATTCGCGCTGGCCAACCTCGAAATGACGGCGCTCGGACCAGCCTCTCCTCAACAATCCTCCGAGTGCCGCCACGTTGTATCGCGGAGAAGGGCTCCGGGGCGCCTACCAGGATTGGTGGCCGCCCTGATCAACTACCTTCGTCTAAGCTGCCTGCAGATCTAGGAGAGACCCGATGGCCAAACGCGCACGCATTCGTTGCACCAACAAGACGGGCAGAAAGAACCCTCACGAAAGAATCACACATGTCGGCGGACTAAACCCCGACGGAACGCCGTGGAAGCGATCCATCGATCAGGCTATCAAAGATATCGAGAGCGACGAATGGGAGTTTTATGTCGAAGAAAACGGCCGCAGGGTTGATGTGGTGTGGGCCACGCACAACGGGCACAAGTACATCAAGACGACGGCAGACGACATGCAACCCGACAATGTTCTCTCGCTCCTCGTCGAGTGTCCCTGATGATCACCGGCCCGCACGTTGATCCCGCCACTCTGCCAGCGCTGTGTCAGGGTCGTTCGACGCGGTCTCCCCGGTAGTTAGCCTAGACGCCTGGTCCAGATACCAGTCAATCGCATTGCGATCCAAGCTCTGAGTGCCGGGTATCGCGGCCTAGCACCGCGTCCTTCTTGACCCCATGTGTCGAACGCGTCCTCGGAGCAACCGCAATAGGCGGTTGCGTCGGCCTTCGTGAGGCCCCGAAAGGCGATCTGGTCAGCGTGCAATATCCGCTCCGAGCGCCTCAGCTCGGCGGGCGAACGCTTGTGCCGTGTATGGTCACCGTCCACTCGGACCAAAGTGGAAGTTAGCGGCAACGTGACTCGGCGCTTTGTCGGCCCTGAAAAGCGCTGTCCCTGCCACGCGCCGCTAACTTCGGTGGCCTGCCTTGCCTAACAAAGCTACCACCTCGCCTTCCCGGGAGCGTCGTCAAGCTCACGGGCTGCGGATTGTAGCGCCAAGACCGCTCGTGGGGCGCCTACCAGAATTGATGGCTGGCCTTCACTTCGTGAAGGCGCACGATAAGGTGAGGTTGGCCGCACAAGAGGGGCATAAGCATAAGCACATCAGGATGAGGCCCGCCTCTGAGCCGCAGCTCGCAAGCTTGGACAACTACGGGCGCTCACCTCAGCCGCGGTCGTGCAATTGATTCCCTAAGCTCCTGCGCCATCCAACTCGTACCGTCGCTCCTAGCGATCCTCTAGGCGCGCTCGAAGGCCTGGCTTCGGCCGCATCATCGCCCAACGAGGATGGGGGTTGGCTTCTTCAACGCGATCGCGGCTGCGGCTCTCAATTTGTCTGCCGTTTTTGAACCGAAGCCTGGTCGATTAGGAAATCGTCCAACTTCCGGCCGCCTCGAAGCTGCGGCCGGAGCCACCGAGGCAGCCTGCCGCGACCCGACCATGTCTCCGCCGGGTTCTTCGGATTGCGATATTTGGGACGAACGGGCGGGTACGGGCGGCGCTTACGATCGAAGCGTGCGGCGTCGTCGGCCAGTCCAATCTTGTGGAGCCGTTCCTCCAATCGTGCTTTTTGCACTAAGATTTTCTGAGTGAGGCTGGCGGTGACCTGTTGGTGAAGTGTCCAGAGCTCGTCAAGGGAGAGCGAATTAAAATGCGCGGCGTCCATGGCTCGATCCGAGTTTGGGAGAAGGCCCAGGCAGACAAGTCGGGAATGAAGGAGCAGGCAAGCCACCAGTTAAATAATGACCGTACAATCCACATTTAAATGTGGAGGTAGCAGGGAGAAAGGCCTGACGGCGGTAATATCATGGCGGAGCATTTAATTTCGCGTGAGGGGCAATGCTCGCTAGGTCTGCAGACCGGGATCGTGACATCCACGAACTTACCGACAGTGAAGCGGTGTATCTAACGCGCCCACCGCGGCATCGATGAGTTCACGTTGATATAGCCGAATTGCCACACGTACAAAGGTTCCGCGCGCCGCACATGGTTTGGCGCTGCCTTTAGACGGACATTCGATTTACGATGACGGTCCCCTTTTGGATGGGACTGCCAGCATGCGGTACAAAGTGTTCGTGGTTGACAGCAGCCGGCGAGTGATCTGCGCCGCAAAGCTTGACTGCATTGACGAGCAGGCGGCGAGACGTCGAGCCGAGCAAATGTGTTGCGAGCACGACGTGGAGCTTTGGGAAGGTGATCGGCTCGTTGCTGTGTTTCAAGGTGCAACGTCGGACGGAAGCGAATCCGCCTGAATAGACGGCCCATTTCGCCGCCAAGTTAGTTCACGGCTCTTGCTCTGCTGCCCGGTTTAACACGCCGGCTTCTGCCGATTGTTCTCGCTTCAACGTGTCGGAGCTTACTTCGAAGCTTCTCCACTTCTCTCAGCTCCGCCACAAGCGCTTGGCGTCGTTCATTCAGAACAGCACAAGTATAAATCTGACGCATACTGGAGATGACCCACCCCAAAATATGACTTGCACTACGAAGTCGATGAAAACTTGCCATTGGGATAGACGACGTCAAACACAGATCGTTCGAAGTAACGCGAAATATGTTTCAGTCATTCTGATCGAGCAGCTTACTACCTGCAATGGCTATGCTGGTTGCAATGTGCAGCGCTCCGCGACTTGTGCTTCTATGCGGGCGCATTGATCTAGTCGTCCACCCACGAAGCGCCGAAATACGTTCGACGCCCTTGCCCTACGGAGCGGGCACCTGTTGCACAGCTCGGGTGCCTGGATCCCTGAGAAAGTTAGCTACCGAAACCGAGACATCTATTTGGTCAATTTTGTTAGAAACCATATTGGCAACTGGGTCATCACGACCATTGCCATCGACGGGTGGCATCGCTGCCGATGATGATCTCATGGGTTTCTTCGGGATATCCACCAACGCCTCGACCGAGAGACCTAGAGGGGGTTCGCTTACTGGGTGTACAGGAACGTTGCTATCGCCGCACGCTGCAGATCCCATTTCGGACGGTAGCCCGGCTTGCGGCATGGTGCATGTCCAGAAACCCGGCGCGCCATCGTTGCGCCATGGCAGCTTCCGACAAATCGAAGGATTTTTCGGGGCCGGCTTCTTCGCGGCCCGGCCGGTAGCTCAAGAGATAAACCCGGTCGTTGTGATCCAGGCTCTGAAGCTCGGCGCGAAGCTGACGCGCTTCCAGGGCGTGGCCAAGGCGCTGGAAGGTTTGGTTGCCGTAGGTCAGATCGCTTTTGCGCTCGGCCGCAGCCTCGAGTCCGTCAGGCACCTGACCGTCACGCGCAAAGAGATCGACGACGTAGAGCCGGAGTGAGGCAGGAGTCTCGAGAATCGGATCAAATGGCGCGTTCAGCGAGAACCCGCCATCGCCAAGCCACCGGCCGGCGATCTGCATCGGAGCGAATTCAGGGATGAATCCGCAACTCGCCAGAATATGATCGATTTCGATCCGATCCGACGCAGAATCGAACATCACGGCGTCGCCGCTTTCGAGGTCCGTGGCGCAGATCGTGATGCGGGGATCACCATCATTCAGACGGCCGAAATCGATCAGCTGGCGAAGGCGTTCTCGTGTAGGGCTGAGATCATACAGGCCGCTGAAGTGAGATGCCGGAAGGGGCAGCCGGGGCTGGAAGAACCCGCTATGGCCGAACAGGCGCGTATTGATCGAGCTCAGCCACGCGAAAAGATGGCGATTTTCGTTCGTCCTTGCGGACGGACCGCCTGCATGCCAGTAGCTGCGCAAATTCCGCAGTCGATCGGCACTTGGGCTTCCCGCGATCAGGGCGGCCGTGATCGCGCCCGCCGATGAACCGCTCACCCAGTCGATCGGCTGCGCGAGACCGGTCAAGGCCTCGAACACTCCGCCATGATAGGCACCAAGGCCCAGACCGCCGGAGAAGACAACGGCGGTAAGGCATCGATCCGGATTCATGATGCGGCTCGGCTTAGTGGAGTGATACAGCTAGGACAGCCACAGCTCCTACCGGTATCCTCTATAACGGCGTGCATAATAGCGCGGATTGACCCCGCAATAGGCGTTCGTTCCAGATGCGCTCGCCATGCACTGAGCATAACTCGCAAATTGGCAATTGCCGGGATAACCCCAAATACGGCCCTGAAGGCAATAGCGATCCTGTGCGACGGCATCGGTCGAAGCGCCGAAGCTCGCCACGATCGCAGCGGCGGCGGCAGCCATGAGTAAACGATGTTTCATCCGAACCTCCAATTTCGACATTGAACGCCGGCTTTGAAGCGGCGTTCCAAATGCTCCTCAACCCGCATATGGAGTTCCTTGGCAAGGCGCATCTCTTGCCGAGATCTCGGCGATCCTGGGGGGCTCGACATCGTGTCCCGGCGAGGTGGATCGCTGATCGGTCGTGTCAGACTGGTCTATCTAGCCAGACAGAGGTGTGTCTGCGACATCCAACAGTGCGCCAAGACCCTGCTGCAGGCGGCGCGTCGCGATGTTATCATTGGCAAGCCCAAAGACCAACAGGGATCGCCCGGTCACCGCGTAGGCATGCCCGAACTCGAACTCGACCATCCGCGCGTCCGGCTGGTTGGTGTCGATCAGGCCCAACCGGCTAAGGCCGTCGGCTACGGCCGGCAAGGTAAAGGTCACGACGTCGTGGTGCGCGTTGTACACCAGCAGCATGGTCGCATCAGAGCCGCGGCGCTTGATTCCGGTCTCCTGCGCGCGTCCGTCGAGCAGCATCCCGAAGCACTTGGTATTGCCGTCCTGCCATTGCTCCGTCGTCATCTCCTCGCCGGATGGTGATAGCCAGGTCACGTCGCTGACGTCGAGCTCCTCATTGTGCGAGCCAACCAGGAAGCGACTGCGGTACAGAAGTCCTGCAGAGTTTTCCCACGAAAAACAGCTCGGTCGTAGAACCACGCCGCGACATTTGCAGCGTGCACGAGCGGCAGCAACCCAAGAGCTATCGACGGTACATCGACGCGGACACGGGCAAGCCGCAGAACAGGCGAGAGACAGCGTGGTGGAAATTTGTTGCGACGTCTTGTGAATCGAATCGCAGATCGGGCCACCCAGACGCAAGTATGCCGGCGGCTATTGACCCGCCCGAGACGCTCGAAACTCGATCTATCTTGCTCAATAGGCCCAACTCGTTGAGCCGGATCAGACTTCCCAGATGGGAAGCATGGCGCGAAACCCGCCGCCGGACAGGCAAAGGCCAATCCCACCTTCCAGCTTGGCTCCCTCCAGGACGTCCGCAATCGCAAAGTGCGCGAGCGGCCGTTCTTGATCCGCTTCCTCGGTCATCTCTCTAGCGCTTGCTTGAAGTCAGCCGTCCGAACTGACCGACAATTGCGGTTGTGAAACATGCAATGCGTCTCTCTCGCGGCGAAGATTGCCGCGGGCTTGACGAATGAAATGCAACAATGACTTGAAGTAAGTAGCAGTTATATTACGATACAACCATCGCCGCCGGCTCGCAAGTGTGCTGACTGCGCTATCATCCGTCTCGTGATGAGCTTGCTAGGCGGATGTAGGCTAGACAGTGAGCGGGGCGAGAGACACGCGTCACGAAACTGTCTTGAGCAACATTGTATCGAGATTTGAAGCTGAAAGTATTTCCAGATAGCTGAGGCACTGGCCGCCTCAACATCATGGTGTTTGCGAGGGGAGCATTTGATGAAGCTGTACCTGCTGGATATGGGTTCGAAAATCTATGGAGACTGCATTCTTGCCGTAGAGGGCGATCGAAGCATTCTCATAGACGGAGCGCATCCGGGAGATTGGAAATCGAGCGGAGATACTCCGTCTATCCCGGATCAGATTTCTAAAGTGCTCGGTAAGCCTCCGTTCAATGTCGACCTGCTGGTCGTCACTCATTGCCATTCAGACCACATCGGATGCCTGCCGAAATTAGTACAGGACGGGACAATCACCTTCGAGCAAGCGCTGGTGGCCGATGAGAACCTCGGTTTTCCAACCGATGGTGAGGATGCCCCGATGGATGCCGAAACGGCAAAGGTCGTGGCTGCAATCGTCGAGGAGCCCCAACCCGAACTGGACGGTCCAGCATTGGACCAATTCCTCGCAGATGCCGCGAATCTTTCGGCGAACTATTCGGCGATGCTCACGAAACTGAAGACCGATCGGACAAAGATCGTACGCTACACCGGCCCATCCGCCAAGGTGACTCAGATCGAGAAAGACTTCGCGGATTTCAATTTGAAAATTCTCGGGCCGAGCGCCAATCACCTCAAGATTTGCAGCGACGAGCTCAGGAGGCTGAAAAACAAAGCCCGACATGCGAGCGACGCTTTGAGACATACCGACGCCGCCCTGCAGGCTGCGGATATTTACAAGAAATTGCTCTCCGCCTCCGGCGCGAAGGGAGCCGACGCTGCCGTCGACGACATCCAGGAGTATTTGGACAGAGTCGGCCCAGGCGCTGCCTTAAACGATCAGAGCATTGTCCTCAGTCTCGGCAAGACCGGGCAGAGGATCCTGCTCACCGGCGACATGCAGCTCGCAGTGCCTGAGGTCCCCGGGCTGGACAAAGAAATGGCCTCCATGATTGAGGAGATCAAGAAGGGCGGGCCATACCAGTTCGTCAAGTTGCCGCATCACGCGTCATATAATGGCTTTGACGAGGAGGTCCTGAAAGCCTTTGAAGAGGCCCAAGCCTTCGGAATTTCGACGGGCAGGGGAGACCCTGGCCACCCGGACCCCGGCGTGCTGAAGCTGCTCGAAAGCATCAGCGATAAGTATCACTGGGCAAGAACTGACAAAAACGGGGTCATGACCGTTTCCTTCGTGCGCGCCAAACTTAACGTCGGCATTTCCGAAGGCGACCTCGACGATCCGGCTCCCAATGCAAGGGATGTCGCCCCAACGGAGCAGGAGCAAAATGAAGAGCCGGGCGGGCCTCAACCCCCGCCACCTGCCAAGCCCGTCCTTTCCGAACCTGCTCAACCCCCAGCGAAACGCGGCGAGGCCGTCGTGCGCCAGATCGCGGGTGAGGAAGTGGAAGTCATCGCAAGGATCCCGCACACCAAGACAAAGGTGACGATCACGGTTGAGATCGACCCAGCCGATTCAGGCGCCGCACTAGGTGCGGGACAACACGACTTTGGAAAAAAAAAGATTCCTCCCAACCTGCCGCCCCTTCTGTTCGTAACAAATTCAGAGCGTCTGACTGAGAACATTGGCAAGGCGGAGGCAGCTGGAATCCTCAGTGCGATCGCCCCGGCGCAGCCGATGGTGGACTTGGCACAGGAATCCGATGCGTTCGCTGCGATCCAGCGGGAAGCTCGCAATGCCTCTGTGAAGGGGGTCGTCATTGTCGGAGGCTATGACGTCGTTCCATCCGAGCGATACGACACGCTCCCTCCAAGCTTGCGCGGCAGTATCGGACCAAGCGCTCGCAACGATCCTGATAACTTCATTGTCTGGAGTGACCAGAGCTATGGAGACCTGGATGGTGACCATTTGGCTGACGTGCCGGTCTCCAGAATCCCCGACGGTCACACGGCCCGCGTTGTGGAGGCAGCGTTCAAACCCGGCGCATCGCCGCCAGCGAACCGCTTCGGCTTGCGGAATTTCGTGCGCCCGTTTGCTGACCAGATCTATTCAGGCGTTCTGGGCGCCGAACAGATGCTTACATCCGAACAAGTACATTCGACAGCAATCCCCGGTAATCTATCGGCAAAGCTCATCTACCTCATGCTTCACGGCTCAGACACCGACACCTCGCGTTTTTGGGGCGAGACGCAAGGCGACATGCTTGAGGCGATGACGGTCAACAACGTTCCTGACCCCTGCGGAGCCATCATATTCGCCGGATGCTGCTGGGGTGCGTTGACCGTACGCACGCGGGCCGCGGTATATAGGGCCGGCGATCCGATCCAAGTGGTCACCCCGGCGCAGTCCGTCGCGCTCTCTTTCCTGGCGGCGGGGGCCAATGCTTTCGTGGGGTGTACCGGCGCGCACTACTCGCCAATGGACGGGGACCTCAACTTCTTCGGTGCCCCCATGCATTCAGCGTTCTGGAAGCACGTCAACGCGGGAAAGCGGCCCGCAGAAGCGCTCTTTCAAGCCAAGATCGATTATATAAAAGGCATGCCTCACGGGCGAACGAAAATCGAGGAAATCGCGATCGAAAACAAGATTCTGAGACAATTTACCTGTCTTGGACTAGGCTGGTGAACGAATATATGATGGCAACGAACCCCGTTTCGCAAAGGTGACATCATGGCGGGAAAATCAGACCTTTTCAGTGGCCCGCTCGAAGATTGGGAACCCTTGGATTCACCCCCAAAGGGGCTTGATTCCAATGCTCCGCCCCCCAAGCCAGACCGAGTGGCTCAGGAATGGAGTAAAGTTGCTCGGAAGTATGCCGCAGATTCCGGCGGCTCCGGTTTGCCGTCTGAACACTCCACCCTGGTGCGGGCGAAGAAGAAGGGATCCCGGGATACCGACGTGAACGCCAAAACCTTCGTCTTGTCTGGAAACAAAATCGTCGGCTCACAGGGTTAATTGCTGCAATGCAGCATTATGGCCGTCGCCGGTAGCAGGCGGCGGCTTTTTCGTATCGAGTTTCCGGTCTCGGTTTCGCGTCTCTTCCAAGTCACGTTTTCCGGATGACTCGCGGATAACTCTGTCAACAGACTGAATTCCCATCAAGTTTGAGCGGCCCCGTTCAACGAATCTGCTGAGTTTGCGCGGGAACTCGGGGGTTCCGGCAGCTTCATGTGGGTCAACGAGCCCCTTGTTGATAGTAGGCTCGGCCGGGTATCCCGTGTCTGAAGCGCCCTATAGTTGCACCCTGTTGGGGCGTGTATTTTTTTGGTTCCTTTCTCCATCTCACGCTGAACTGGCAGTGCTGATGGGCTTGACAAAATATAAGGAATTCCCTATATGCTTGTTTCGTTCGAAGATCCCCACTTGGGAGATGCGGCTGATGAGTTGGAGCAACTTGGGCACGATTTCGCCTGCGAGGTCCTGCTGTACCTCCAGAAAATTCACAGCGGAGCGGTGGACGCCAGAGATCTGTCGCCCTTCTGTACGTATAGGGGCATTGAGATGTTCCAAGCGGTCGGAGCGAACAAGTTTGCAATCTTCGCTGTCGAAATTGATGATGATGGCGACGTGGCGGTGACGCTGATGCTCGCGGCTGAGCATGGCGTGCCGATGTATGCTGGAGGGTCCTCCTGGAATGGCAACGACTATAGTGCATTGAAGACCGGAATACTGAATGCGCGAGCTTCAGTTTGGTTTGTATGAAGAGTGGAGGCTGCAATGGTCAAACTCAAAGTCGAAAAAAGCCACGAACGTAGACCGCAAGCCGTTGCTGAGGTCAGCAGCAAGGGGCGCGGTCGCTCGCTCGCCGACCTTGTGGAAAAAATCGAACATGCTGATCCAGGCCTTGCAACTGAAAAGAAACTATCGAGCGCGGCGATGCGTGCTGGTGAGTTAGTTCGAGCCATGCGCAAGGATGCCGGACTCTCACAGTCTCAATTGGCAGAAAAGCTGGACGTAAGCCAAGCTCGGGTTAGCGAAATTGAATCGGGAGTCGGAATCCAAGGACCAACTTGGGATTTGATGGAACGAATTTCAGTTGCATGCGGCAAAACGCTTGGGGTTGCTGCGTCCAGCGATGATCTAGAACTCGCGGCTCACATGCCTATGGCTATGTAGTCTGGGTTTGTCGATGAGAACCTGAAGTAGATGGGGTACTCTTGGTGGGACGCACTCAAAGATTTTCTGGGCGCCGCGAGTCCAATATTCATTGCAGTGCCGTGGCTGAGAGATTTCTGGCTGCGTCATCGGAAGTCGCAGGTCGAACAAGTCGAAGCAACCGGGCGCCTCGGTCGATTAAAAGTATCGATCGAAGGTGCAATCCGGCAAAAAATCGAATCGCCGAAAGTCGCAGACTTCGTGTGGACCATCCTTGGTCTCGCGCTGATACTCGCGAGCTTTTTAATCGCGTTTGTTCGAGGTCTCAGTGATCTCCTCGGACAACCCAGCTAAGTCTCGCGATGGTGTCTCGCATTGAGCCGGTGTGAGTCGTCGGTACCTTCCGGCAATGTCCATGACAGCTGATTGCGGAAAGCGGTTTGTGGACTCGTCCGATCGAGCGGGGCAATTCGCAAATCCAGGCGAAAGCTTCCCTATCTGTTTTCGGTAAACCCGCGGACGCCGGATGATTGGGCCGCATGTACGTCGTTGACATCGATACCGCACCAGGATTGGTGCCGCGCGCGCTTTCGAGAACCGCACGATAGAAACATCGTCGCGCAAGCTCGAACCATCCATAAACGCCTGCAGTGTGGTCATTCGCCCCTTGATTGAGCGGAATCGAACCTCGACTGTATCGGCGTCTGCATCGAGGATACCGTTCACGCCCCAAAGTTCTGTTCCCAGCCGCTCGCCGATCAGCCTGTGTTAGCGATGGCGCACGCGGCGGTTCGCGCGGGACTGGATGTGGATTATGTGTGCTCCTCAGCCCGCCAAAATGTAATATCGAGACGGTCACGAGCGTATCAGCCGCCTCTTGGCGCGCTAGTTGCCCGTGTGATTTTTGAGAATGTGATGCGATAAGTTGAATTGGGGGCAACGCAATGAAAAAACCTACTCTTTACGATGCGCTCGAACAGTTCGAGGCAATAGAAGCAAATGTCGCGAAGCTTGAAAGACTTTGCGGCGATGTTGAGAGCTTGATTCCAACCGGAATTTCATTTTGTTCGGACCCAGCCTATGAAGACAAATGCCGTGCAGCGGCTGCAATTCTCGAGCACATGCCCGCTATCGACGGCTGGCAGCTCAAGCTTGAGTTCTTCGATCTGGACGAGATTGCGCAGATCAGGTTTGATTTGGCGGAAATTATGGAGCCCGCCGCCGAAGCGAGTTTTGAAAACAGCCTACAGGAGCCTTCCCGTCAACTTCGCGAATATCGGTTCAGGTTCAACCGCAAGCGCCGCCAACTAATAAGACACGCCCTTGACGACGCAATCGATCAAGTCGATCGGCTAATCCGGGCGACTCGTCCTGCCATCGAAGCAATGGAACCGCGCGATTCGATCCCCGAAGCCGCACTTGCCGAGCTGCGCACCCATTTCAAGGAAATCACTACGCTAATGGGCAGCAGTATGCCGCGCCCCGATCGTTGGAATGAAATGGGCCGCCATCTGCATTTCGGGCAGGCTTGTGACTTCGATGATGTCGAACATGTTGACTGGCCGGCCGCCAAGGCGAGCCTACGAAAGAGCCTTTATGGTCAGGATGACCCGATAGCCGTAAATGTCGGCGATCTCCGGGAGCTGATAGCGAGCAAGCCGTCTGGACCGATACCGACGAAGCTCAACTGGGCGAAGCTGACCGAAGAACAGTTCGAACGGCTGATTTTCTCGTTAATTGCATGCGAGCCAGGCTACGAGAATCCGGAATGGCTGACGCAGACCCGCGCCGCCGACAAGGGGCGGGATCTGTCCGTCACCCGCGTGGCCAAGGATGGGCTATCTGGCCATTTACGCGCGCGGGTCATTATCCAATGCAAGCACTGGCTGGAGCGCAGCATTTCGCCAACGGATGTCGCTCTCCTCAAGGAGCAGATGGCCCTGTGGGAGCCGCCGCGCGTCGATGTACTCACTATCGCAACAAGCGGCCGCTTTACGGCGGACGCAGTGGCGGCCATCGAAAAGCAGGGGCAAGCGGACCGGGCGCTCAGGATCGAAATGTGGCCGGAAAGTCATCTAGAGATGCTGTTGGCGGCGCGTCCGGCCTTGATTGCTGAGTTTGGACTTCGATAGCGCGAACATGATGTCCTTCGCTGAAAGCCCTAATCGGCGCCGATTGGGTAGGTCTCAATTCGTCAATCATCAAAGCCTCGTTGTACAATCTTGGCAGGCTACGCACTAATTGAGGCTCTTTCGGACTATCTTGCCATCGCTCGATGGGCCGGCCAAAGTCCCATTGGACTAGGGACTATCGGGCCCCGCGGCGGAATTAACTTGGGGAGCGTCGTGAACACACACCGACTTTAAGAGGGGGTCCAGTGTGAGGCCAATGGCATTTACAAATGGCTCAAGCAATCCCGAACCGCTGCCCATCAAGGACGTCATTTGGTTCAATGCCAAGTCTCACGCTCTTCCAGGTTCCCACTGGCTTCATCAAGTATATCGAAACCGGCCTTGGATTTCCAAAGGAATATAGCTCAATCGTCGACGGAGCTCGACGACGTCACAAGCCGATCATCACCAAGCGAGGCTCGACTCGCCTGGACGGCCTGTGCGATCCGCTCAATTGAATCAGCGCCGCATTGAGCAGGATCGTGCCGATCGAGAGGCTGCCCAGATTGCAGCGCGGCTGGCGTCTCTGGATAGTCTCGGCAAGAGCATCGCCAAAGACGAATGTGAGCAGGTAGCCGACGATCTTGGCCTGCCCGTCCGCGGTGCGCTTGAGGCGATGCGCGCTTTTCACGAAACCCGATCCGCCCAACGCAAGGCCGAAGAAGAAGCGGAATGGCTGGAGCGTCTGGAGCGGCTGAAAGCAATCACGGCTCTGTCAGACGCGTTGATCGGCGATGCATTGGTTAGAAACACCGCGAGTCCCGATCAATAAACTCAGTGCTGTGTGCTCGGTGTGCCAAGCGCCGCAGAATCAAACTTTCCGAGCGGCGCCGAAAGCTGTCGTCGGACTTCGGTGATCTGATGCGGTTATGACAGATGACGACACTCAGGTGCCCCCGAAGTACCAGAGGGTCGTGGTGGGTCGATAGTCGCATGCGCCGCCTTCACGGATCAGTGCATGACACTTGCTATTTGACGAGCGTCTGACGACGCCAACTCTCGACGGCCTTGTCGAGCGCGGCTGCAGCCCCTGAACCGGCCCAGCAATCCCAAAATTCGATCGTGCCGCTGAGCGGCTCGTTGACCGGCTTGGCGATCCGAATACGCGTGGGCAACAAAATAGCATCGCCCACCACCAGAGCCTCGCCAGTGTCGAGTACTGGCAGCAGATCACCGAACCCACCAAGGCTGTCGGGCAACAGACGGCGCACCACCGCCTGATCGTCCCCATTGGTAAGCCGCATGGCAATCAGATTGTTGCACTGACTGACGACGGTACGATTCACCTCGGCAGGCCGCTGGCTGATCACAACGAGGCCAACGCCGTATTTTCGGCCCTCCTTGGCGATGCGCTCGAAGGTTGCGATCGCATTCTCAGCAGCGCCGGAGGTGGCATCTTGGGGAATGTAGAGGTGCGCCTCGTCGCAGAACAACGCCACGGGATGGCGGGCGCCCTGCGCGCTCCATTGCTGCACATGAAAGGCCATGCGCGCGACCATGCCAACGATCAGCGGCAAGATGTCCGAGGGTACCTCTG
The DNA here is from genome assembly GCF_900099855.1 of Bradyrhizobium sp. Rc2d. Lineage (NCBI taxonomy): Bacteria > Pseudomonadati > Pseudomonadota > Alphaproteobacteria > Hyphomicrobiales > Nitrobacteraceae > Bradyrhizobium > Bradyrhizobium sp. Rc2d. The sequence goes on from NZ_FNCU01000009.1 coordinate 115,067, forward strand.
AAAAGTCGATCACTTTCACCCCGCCGTGACCACCCTTGGCGGCGCGTCCGCCCAGTAAGAACGTCACGGCTTCGTCTAGCCACTTATAGTTATCGGCAACGCCCGCGGCCGGAAACAGGAACCCAAGTCGGCGGTCTGTGCGCTTGCCTTCGAGGCGCTGAATCAGGCGGCTGAGCTTGCCGTGAAAGTCGCCTTGCTTCTCGGTTCTAGCGCCTGGGACCATTTCCGTGTTCAGGCGATTGAGCTCAGCAAGTACCGACGCCATCGCGAACGGGACGGGACTGTCGATCGTGAAATTGGCGAGGACTTCGCTATGGCCTCCGGCAGTCAGAAATTTAGTCTTCGCATCAACGATCGCGCGGGACATGACCATGGCCTGATTTGGCGCGTTCTGGTCGCTGCGGTCGACGAACATCGAGACAAGCGCCTCGTAGCTCATTAACCAGTAAGGAAGATGAAGCACGCCGTCGGCGAGACCCTTGCCCGCGTCAATATCGCCCGGACCCGCGACACGAAGGTGCACGAAACCTTTGCCGGCCATGGATGCATATTCGCCGTGCATGTCGAACACTATCGCATTGGCGCTCTCAAGCTCGGCCACTTGTTCGAGGAGACGTGCGGTCGTCCATGATTTACCAGAGCCAGTACTGCCCACGACCAGGGCGTGGCGCTGGAAAAGCTTGTTGCCGTTGACGTAAGCCTCGGCGTTGGGATCGAGAGTGTAGGCGCCAAGCGACAGACGCTGGGCTCCCCCAGTCACCTCGGAGATGACGCCCATGAAGCGGGTCAGCCGTTCGCCCTCAAGCGCGAAACAGCATGCATCGATTTCCGGAACCGTTTCGAGCGTGCGCCGGAATACGTTGGCGCGTGTCCCGTCCCGGTCGAGCAGTGTGCCAATCAACGTGATACGGACCAGATTGACCTCGGGATGGGCCTCGTCGGCACCTTCCACGTCCGCTACTTTTGCTTCCTCGAGCGCGGTGCGCGTGATCTTGTGGATGACGCCGATCAGCTTGTGGCCTGCCATGCTGCTCTGGAGTGCGACCAGCCGATTGACCTGCAGTGCGCGCAACGCCTCTATGTCGTCGACACGAACAATCACGGTTGCGGTGTCGACCGATTGGACGCGACCGAGCGCCTCTTCATCGGCAAAGTTGAGGATGCTCATGGGCGCGTTCCTGTTACGTGATCGAGAAATTGATCGAGACGCCAAAGTGGCTTGTCCAGGTCGAAACCTGCCGGCGCATCGTGCATATACGCGCGCGCCCCAGTGGCACCATCTTCGATGGCGAGATAGCGCCTGCAACGGCCGCCGGTCAGAAAGGCCTTGGCGGTGGTCGTCAACTCTTTCGTGATTACGACCAGGGGTATGGAATCGCGGTTGCAGCGTTCGATAAGTTTGGTCTGGAGATGCTCGTCATTGAAGCCGTAGCCGACGCAGAAATAGGAGCGAGCAGTTTCCAGCGCTTTGTCGCTGCAGCTGAGGATTGTGCGGAACGGCTCGACATGGGTCAGGCGATACTTGTCAATGCCGGGCGTGATCATGAGCGGAGCGTAGCTCGCCGGGATAGTGAGCGCACTTCTCACGCCGACGATCTGGTTGGCGGCGTCCTGAAACCAATCGAGTGACCCATGGACCTTCCAGATCGCCACCGTCCGTGATGGTAGCCCGTTTACGGTCACGCGGGTGTTGGGGGTCCGTGCCCGGGTCTGCAGATAACCATAATTGAAGCCTGTGAACGTGCTCACACCGACCGCGTCGGCGGCATACTCCGCGAGCCGGTCATAATTGGGCGTGACGACGTGAATAGTCGTGTGCGTGCTGTCGAACACGTGCCGATAGAGCCTGGTGAGCGGCAGGGCGTGCCGATCGACCAATAGCGACTCAAGAACGGCCAGATCGAAAGGCAGCAGAAACTCCCGGGTCGCGCCTGCGATGAACTGCGTTTGACGTTCGGTAGGGCGGACTGCCTGCAGCGCAGTTTCAAGGTCAACGCCGGCTTTGAGTCGCCCAAGGAAAGATGTCCATTCCGCATTCTCTTCGCCTGTCCATCCGGGAGGAAGCGCAGCCGCAGACAAATGCGCCGCCAAGGCCCACATACCCGGCACACCATGCGCCGCCGAAGCGCCGCTTCCGAGGATGATCACGGGGGCGGTGCTCAGCGAATTCTGCGCAAATTCCTGCGCGATCTCGGCCCTGCTCTTGGCCGCCATGCGTTTCTTCCTTGATCAGGCTGATTGGAGCTAGGCGATTCGCCGGGATGAGCTTCGCGCCGTCATGCAAGCGTGATCCGGCTAGCCTCAAGACCGCGATAGGCACTAGTGCGGCAGCTCAAGACGATGACTTGCATGCGCTCGGCGGCTTCAGCCAATATCTCGAGCATCACGTCGAAACGATCATCGTCCGCAAACACCAGCGCGTCATCGAGCACAGGTGAAGCCGGTTTTCCCTTCTCGATGAGCAGGTCTGCGAAGGCGATACGCGTGAGGACGGCGAGCTGCTCCTGAGTCCCCTTGCTGAGATCGTCGGTAGCTTCCTCGCTTCCACCACGCAGCAGCAGCGTCGGGCGGAGATCCTCCGCGAAGGTGATCGACGCATTGGGCAAGAGCCGTCCTATGAAGGGGGCGACGCGCTGCGTGATGGGAGCCACGAACCGACGGGCGGCCGCGCGTTGCGCTTCGCGAATGGCCTCCACCAGCATTGCCAGCATTTCTGCTTCTTCCTTCAGCCGGGCATGTGCTGCCGCTGCGGCATCCGCGAGCTCGACGGCGGCTGCCACCCGACTGGCCGGTCCGATGCCGCCAAGCGTCTTGGCACGTTCTTCGAGCTGGGCAATGTCGCTTACAAGACCCAGCCTGTCATTAGCCAGTCGCTCTCGTCGCTTGCGCAGATTATCGCGACGCTGCACCAACACAATCTCATCGAGCCCCTCAACGGCCCGCCGCGCTTCGTCGCGGGCAACGATCGCATGCGCTTCAGCTGCCTTTGCGTCGGCCAACGCGGCGCCGAGTGCAGAATCGTCCAAGGCTTCGAGCTCGGTCGCGAGCTGGTCGTCGAGCCGCGAAACCTCGGCTGCGGCGCGCTCGAGCTGGCCAGCCAAGCGAACATTCGAAAGCTGTGCCTCCTGCAGCGTCTCGAGCGCAGCCTGTCGGCGCCCCTCAGCTTCGTGTTCGGCGGTACGTGCGGCCTGCCAAGCCTCATCGATATTGCCGTCAATTCGATCAGTGCCATCCCCGGTGATCTCGGATGGCCGTTCTTCGGCGGCAAGCGCTCCGCGCAGAGGATCAAGGCCTGCAGCAATACCAAGCTCTAAATCCTCGGGGCAGGATGCCGCCAGCTGAGCCGACAGCAGAGAGGCTGCTTGGGCCGCCTCCACACGCACTCGCGCCGCTTTCCTGGCGGTCATTGTATCGGCACAGCAGACATCGGCGAGAAATGCGGCGAGATCCTGCTCTGCGGCACGAAGCCGGGCTTGCGCAGGCGCTCCGGAAGCAGGCGGCAAAACTGCCACGCTTCCAATCCCGTCGAACTCGAGGGTCTGGATGTCGGTCACGAACACGCGCGCGCTGCCCTCAACCACAGCGCCGTTCAGTCGCACTTGCGGCGCAAATTGCAGCAAATCGACCTTGAGAACGGCCGCGCCGGCGGTGGCGGCCGCCTTAGCCTCGGCTAGGGCCTGCTCGAGCCCCTGCAACTGCGCGCTCGCTTCCGGCGTCATCCGGGCAGCCGCGACTTCGTCGCGACGCGCCTGCAGCTCGACCGCTATCTTTTCGGCGGCTTCGAGCCGGGCAAAGGCGGCGGCAAGCGCGCGCTGACGTATCCGCGCAGTTTTAGCTCGCTGTGCTGAAAGCCGGTGCTCCTCGGCCGAGCGCAGCGCGGCCCGAGCGATCTCGAGCGCTACGGTCGCCTCGCCTTCGGCCTTCCGGGCCGAATCCAAGACCGCGTCATGATCCGCGGCCGCCTGGCGTGATGTCGCCGCAGCTTTCCCTGCACGCTCCAATTGGTCGCGCAGCTCGCGCCGAGATATTTCACGGGCTTCCAACCGCGTGCGCTCGCCGGCAGCTTCGCGCAGCAATGCTTCCGCGGTGCGCAGTGCTTGTCCAGCGGACCTGGCGCGATCGATGTCGGATTCCAGCTTGACGAGCCGTTCGCCCTGTTCGGGATCCTCGAGTTCGCGAACCAGCCGCCGTTGCTCGCCGCGCTTCGAATCGAGTCGATCCAGCACGCTGTCGAACTGCTCCAACTCGGCTTTCGCGAGGCGCGCCTCCTCGGCGGCGGCGGTTGCTGTTTCCTGGGCCTCAAGAAGGCGGCGGGCAGGGCGGCCCGTCGGGGTCTGAAAATCAGCGAGATTTCGTTCGAGGGCCTGCAGCACCGTAGTCGTGCGCTGCCCGCCGGTCACGGCGCCGACTTCGCCGGCCAAGACTTCTTCGAGCGTCCGACGGGCACCTTGCCCCGGGGGGCCAAGCACGAAGGATTGGCCTTGCTCTACCCATAGCAACCCAAGCGCCCCGCGACTGTCATCGTCGGCGCCGCGATTGCTGGCGCGGCTGAAACCGAGCAGTGCTTGCAGGCGTTCTTCTGCTTCGTCGCCTGTCGCGCGCCCATTGGGGCCCTCAAGCTCCACAGAAGCGTTCTGAAGGAAGCGTTTGCGCAGCTTCCAGACCTTGCCACCAATCTCGAAGGTCAGCTCGACGGTGGGCGCCACGTCATCGCCATGCGGCCGAAACGATCGAATGCGATCGCTTCGTGATCCATGCCGTTCGAACAATACGGCTCGCAACGCCTCAAGTGCTGTCGACTTGCCTGCCTCATTCTGGTCGCACACCAGATTCAAGCCATCCTCAAAGCCGGCTAGGCGAATTGGCCGGCGGAACTTGCGGAAATTCTCGATGGCGAGTTCCCGGATCAGCATCGGCGCGCCTCCACGCGGTCGGCCCGGTGCTGCTCCACATAGAGGCGTTCGAGCGCGGCAGCAGCGCGCTTGCCGAGCACACCACCTTCCGCCGCCAACGCCTGCAGACGTTCAGCAGCCCCGCGCAGCACTCCATTGGCATCGATGTCCGCGAACTCTGCATCGGTCGGACGCGCATGAAGATCATCGAGATTGAGGTCGAGCCAGCGCACTTCGTGTGCTAACTCGCTTTCGATCCGGTCGCGTAGAACGCCCCGATCTGTGAGCGTAACCAGGCCGGATAGTTTGAGGCGCAGGACAAGGTTTTGGCGTTCGCCGGCGCCGGCGAGGCCAGCAAGCAAACCCTCGAGGTCGGCCCCGCTGCTGAGCGACCAGCTTTCCGCTGTCCACTGATAGCGTCCGATCGGCAAGTCCGCCACCCTCGGAGTTTCGGCCCGTAGGTCAACGCAAAGCGCGACACCGCTCACTTCGCGATCAAAATCGTCGGGTTCAGGCGTGCCCGAATAATAGGTATAGGGATCGATCTCGCGTCGGCTGTGCCAGTCGCCGAGTGCAAGATAGGTCAGGCCGGACCGGCGCGCTCGATCTGCCGCAATCAGGTTAGCAGCCATTTCCCCAGAACCGAAATCACGGATCGGGCCATGTGCAAGGCCGATGCGCTTGGCGCCGGCTGGAATCTCCGCATGATCGAACCAGGCAGTTGGATCGTCGAGCGCCCGCTTGAACTGCAGCGGTGCAGGAAGGAGCCAGAATCCTTCTATGAGTTCGAAGGGCTGCGGCTCGAGGCACACGGTCACGTTCTCGGGCGCCTCGCCAACGAGGCGGCTCCAGAGACCATAGGCACGCGCCGGATCGTGGTTGCCCGGCAACAGCACCCAACGGATGTCTGAGGCGGCCTTCATACGCGTGAGCGCCTGACGATAGACGCGGTCACCTGGTTCCGGACTATCGAACACATCACCGGCCACCAGTACGATTTTCGCACCTTCGCGCCGTGCCGCGGCGGCAAGCGTGTCAATCGCATCGAGACGCGCTTCGAAAAGAGCAGCACGAGCCTGGTCAGGCACTCGGCCAAACGGCTTGCCGAGCTGCCAGTCCGACGTGTGTATGAAGCGCATTAACTTCCCCTACCCAAGCCTAAGCATGCGCTATAGCGCGTCTGGTGAATAGTATGAAATGTCATCCCTCCCGATTTTCTGTTGAAAGGGAGCATTCCGATCGTGATCTCAGTACTGCGTTTTAGTTGCGAGCACCAGGAAGCAACTAGCCCACAGCGGGCCTGTGCTCCTACATAGACGCCATCGGTCCGGTCGGTTGAAATGCGTCGAAGAAGGGCATCGAAATGAAGAATTTCACCGTCAATGCGCGGATCAATGCATCAATTTGGATCCAAGAGGATCGCCGCCAAAACGCTGGTGGCGCTGACTTGGCGGGCGGGCTCGGATGCGGGCTTGCGCAAGGAGCACGACCCGACTCTGGTGCACCACATATATGATCTCCACGAAACCGGCTGGCACTACGATACGGCTAAAGTCGCCGCACTCACGCATGACGTGATAGAGGCGGATGCGCAATCGCAGGATATGCGGAATCCCAGCGCGAAATGGTTCATGATGACAAGCCGGATTGCGACACAGCGGTGGGATCGCTGAATTCATGGCGCGATAAACTCGCGAAACTGTCTTTTTGATTTAACAGAACCCGAAATGGCCCGCTTCATCGCCTGCACGGAGGTGCCAAGCGATCCATGTATCAGAGGGATCCGCCAACCGAGGGCAACTGATGATTGCTTAGAACCATCCAAGCGCAGTCGCGCATTCGCCGCGCGATACACGGCCGCGCTTAGAGATCGGCGATCCAGCCGGTCGCGACGCGCAAGTCGCACGTGCGCGATAACGATCAGATGTGCACAAGCCGTGAGCTGGTCGCTGGGAGAGATCGGGGCGCGAGCTAATCCTTGAACAGAATTCTCTCGAGCAGATCGAACCGTCTGATACGGATAACACTGCCCTCGATGCTGATGATGTGCTTGGTCTGAAAGCGCTTGAGCATCATCGTTACCCATTGGCGCGTGGAGCCGACCATGACAGCGATCTGGTCGTGGGTCACCTTCCGGTTGATGATGACCGTGTTGGCCTCGGCGGTTCCGTACAGTTCCGCTAGGTTCAATAGATATTGCGCCAGCCGTTCGATCACGGAGCGCGTGCCCAGCATCTGCGCCATCGAGGAGTAACACTTGCCCTTGGCGATCAGCCCGTGATTATCGCCAGTGCGAAAGGTGGGATTTGCACCAGGAGCTTCTGCAGTGTGACGCGGGACATTGCAATGATCTCGCAGTCCTCAATGGCCATGCCGGACCACATGTGCACACCACAGCCTGAGATCTCGGGTCCTCCAATGAAATGTCCAGGCGTCCAGTAGGCGAGGGTGATCTCGCGGCCGGACGGAGCAGAGTAATAGACCCGAACCTGCCCACGCCTGATGATGAAGATCCCGTCGTGGTGTTCGCCCTGGTTGAACACCATCTCGCCCTGTGGAACGAAAATGGCGCGGCCCGCAGCTTGCACTTGCGCCCTTTCGATGGCCGACAGGCGGTCAAGAAGTGCGCCCCGACGTTAAGCTCGTCGGTATTCTCGCTCATGAACAGCGCAGAGTCGCCGGCCTTCACGCGGCAAGCGGACGTGGCGGCGGGCCGCCGCTTGGTGAGCCAGTCAAGCTGAAGCGCAGCGCCCGTTCGCGCGATCAGGCGCTCGGTCTCGGCTTCGGGAGCGTCCTTGAGTGTGGTCATTGCCATGGTTCGCATTGCTGTTCGTAACCAGCTAAGGCGGGGGCACACACAAAGTCCACTTTTTTGATTGGACCAAAACGCACTTAGCAAAGTGATGCGCAAAACGCGTTGGTGCGGGAACGATTCATCTTTCCATAGTGCCGCAGCGAGAAAATCATTTGAGGCGTCCCCGTCCGCTCATTGCGACGGAGTTGAGAACGTCGCGGGTGGAGCCGGCGGCAACGCAAGTAATTGCTTCGCCATACGCCTCATCGGCTCGATAGTTCGTGAGCTGGGCACCGTCTGCCCCGCCATGAGCAATCGAGAGACAGACCAATGATCCCGTTCGACGTTGTGAGGATGACCGCCGCTGTCGCCGCAGCAGTGATTGGCCTGATGGGCATATCGCGTGCGGAAACAATTCGCGTTGCGGTCGGAACGCAAGACACCACGATCAACTGCGCAACGGGCGGACTTCTGACTCGGGAGTTGAAACTCCTCGAGAAATTCCTGTCGCGCGAGGGCAAGTACAAGGACGTCAGCTACCGCATTCAGTGGAAGACTTTCACGAGCGGGGCGCCGCTGACCAACGAGATGGTGGCGGGAAACCTTGATTTCGGGGCTTGGCGGATTTCCGGGGTTCGCTGAATGGTGTCGCGTTCCAGAAAGCCGGTCGACGCAGCCTGTTCATCAGCGTGCTGTCCGGCAGCACCAAGGGAAGCGGTAACGGCATCGTTGTTGCCGTGGGTTCGGCGGTACAGTCGATCGCCGACCTCAAAGGCAAGACCATTTCCGTCCCCTTAGCCTCGACCTCGCACGGCATGCTGTTGCGCGCCATCGAGGCCCAGGGCTGGAATCCGCAAACGGATGTGAACATCATAACGCAGGCGCCTGAAGTCGCAGGGCCTGCCTTGCAGGCCAACAAGATCGAAGCGCATGCCGATTTCGTGCCGTTCGCCGAGCTGTTCCCCTGGCGCGGCTTCGCGCGCAAGATTTTTGACGGCTCCCAGGCCTATACGCCGACCCTGCATGGAGCGTTGGTCGATGCAAATTACGCCGACAAATACCCGGAGATCGTCGTTGTCTTTCTGCGCGCGGGAGGCCGATCGCCTGATTGCGGAAGAGCCTGAGAAATACAGCGAGCTGATCGCAAAAGTGACCGGCATTGAGGCCGAAGTGGCCTATCTGTTTCACGGGCCACTCGGCTTGCAGACCCGCGACGTGACTTGGAAGCCGGAATACCGCCAGGCGGTGGCGACTTCGATAAGGACCTTGAAGCTGCTCAAGCGCGCCGACACCGATCTCGACATCAATCAGTTCGTAACGGACAAGCACATCCGGGCCGCCCTCTCGCAGGCCGGACGTGACTACGATGCCGAGCTGAAGAACTATGGCCATTTACCGTTGCGCGCGAACGACGCGGTCACCGGCGCGCCGATCTCCGATTTCGGTCGCGTTGCGCAGATCTGGATGAAGGACGAGCCAAAGGTGCATCACTACGGCTCGCCGGAGAATGCATTAAGTGCCTTGGCTGCTCTGGAGAAGGAAGGCAAGGCGGTTCGGGTCGTCTATGCGCAGGATCGCGAGAGCAGTATCAAGCTGTTCGCCAACCAGGCCTGCTTCGTGCGCTCACCCAAGGGTCAGTTCAGTGCATTCCTGCTCAAGGAGGGCGCGGAGAGGTGGTCGAAGGCGCATGGCGGCGCGGTCGTGGACTATGCCGGCGCGCGAGACTCTCTCGTCGCGAGCCGCTAGGTCATGGCCGGTATCCGCAACAAGGATCGGCTGCCCGGGGGTCGGTGGCTGGTCCGCGGCTTCTCGGTCGCCACCTGTGTCGCGCTATGGCAGCTTGCTTCGGTACTGCACCTGAACCTGGGAGTGGTGACGTTCCGTAATGTACCGCCACCGACCGAGGTGGTGCAGTCCGCCCTCCTGCTGCTGAAATCACCCAAGCTGCTGGCGCATATCAGCGCCAGTCTGTGGCGGGTCTTTGCCGGCTATGGCGCCGCTGCGCTGCTGGCCATTGCCTTCGGCTTCGCGATCGGCCGCTCGAAAGCCGCAAGCGATCTACTATTGCTGCCGCTGGAATTGCTGCGCCCGATCCCGGCCGTGGCGTGGATCCCACTGTCGATCCTGATCTTCCCGTCGTCGGAATTGTCGATGATCTTCATCACCTTCATCGGCGCAGTGTTTCCGATCATCCTCAATACAGTACACGGCGTCGCCAATGTCGACCGCCGGCTGGTGGCGTCCGCGCGAAGCCTCGGAGCGACGTCGCGCGCCATCCTGATCGAGATCGTGCTTCCAGGCGCTGCGCCGAGCATCGTCACCGGACTTGCTATCGGCATGGGAACATCATGGTTCGGCAGAAATGATCTCCGGCCAATTTGGCATAGGATACTACGCATGGGAGGCCTATACCCTGCAGAACTACGCCGACATCATCGTGGGGATGCTGATTATCGGTCTCCTCGGGATGGGCAGCAGCTGGCTGCTGACGATATTGGGGCAACATTCCATGCCGTGGCGACGGCCTGCGGTCGTACGATAAACATCCGCGTCTCCCAGAGCGCGGCGCAGGGTGTCGGCCGCATCGACGTCAGCCATATCTCGATTTCGCTCGACGAGGGGGCAGATGCGTTCGAGGCGGTCAGCGACCTCGATTTCAAAGTGACGCCGGGCGAATTGATCTGCGTGCTCGGACCGTCCGGCTGCGGCAAGTCGACATTGCTGGGCGCGCTCGCCGGTGATTTAGAGATCACGCAGGGCCGCCTGGCCATAGACGATCTACCGATCCAGGGACCGAGCCCGGATCGCGGCATTGTCTTCCAGCAGCACACTTTGTTCCCATGGAAGCGGGTGCGGGACAACGTCGCCTTCGGTCCGAAGATGCGCGGCATCGGCACGGCCGAGCGGCACCTCGCAGCCGACAAACTCCTGAAACTCGTCGGTCTGGCTGGTTTTGAGAACTTCTATCCGTCTCAGCTCTCGGGTGGAATGCAACAACGAGTCGAGATCGCGCGGGTGCTCATCAACCGGCCGCGTGTGCTGTTGATGGACGAGCCGTTCGGGGCACTGGATGCGCAGACGCGCAGCATGATGCAGAAAGTGCTACTCGACATCTGGACGAAGATCCCAACCACCACCGTCTTCGTGACCCACGATATCGATGAGGCGCTATTCCTCGCCGACCGCATCATCGTCATGAGCACGAGGCCGGGCGGGTGATCGACGATATCCGCCTCCCGTTTGTCCGGCCGCGGCAACCTGATTTGGTGACGGAAGGCGAGTTCGTCCGCCTCAAGCGCCACGTGCTCCATCTGTTGCGCCAGCCGAACGGGACGATGCCGCTACGCCGGCTGAGCCCACTTGGTATGCCGATAGAGTAGCGCGTTACTCGGCCCTTCATCCGACCGAGATTCCACGTTGATTCATAACTGCATCATATGATGGATGTTCTCTGAGAGCATCGGATCCGAGACGCGCCGGTTTCAATTCGAGCCGCGGATCTCCGAAGCAGTTGTTCGGGGTTTTGCTTATCTTCAGCTGTCTTGCGATCGGTGGGGAAGACAAGCGTCTATTCGCTATTCAAAAGCAAGTCCAAGGATAGCCGCCACATCCATGATCGAAGCCAACGGTCGCCGGAGAGTTCGCGCGATCCCGGCAATCCCCGATCAATCAATCCTCGTAGCTTGTATCTCTCAACTGCGGTCCAAGGGCGGTTGCTGCTGTTGCGCGCACGCCGCGCTGTATTCCTCTCTTTTGCGTCCTTTTGAGGCGCAATTTGACTCTGCATGACCGCTCCATCTGTTCTGGTGATGGAGCCATACTGGTTGGATGCGAGTCAAGAACGACAAGACTTAACGTGTCCCATTGATTGGTACGATACGTACCAAGTACACAATCTTCATCATCGCGCAGCACAAACCCCGTCCGAGATGAACTTGCAGAGACTGATATCTTCGCGCGACGAAAAATAGTTCGTCTTGGACTCGCGCGTCAGAAAGATCTCTGAGGATTGCTCATCAGGAGATGATGCCGACCGGGACCCTTATGATGTGTAACAACATCTTCGACCAGGTGAGTGAGCTAGTCATGCAGAACTTGTCGTTGACCCGTTCGTGTCCTTGCGCTGTTCCAGCCTGACTTGAACTCTTTTTCGGAGGACAGGTGATATCTGGCCCGCGTCACCATTGCGGAATTCAGAACGGCAACCTTCAGAGAAAATAGAGAAGCCCAGCGATGGCGCTCCAGAAAATCATGGCGTGGACTATGGATTGTGGTGATCTCATTCGCTGGACGGTTCTTCCTGTGCCGAATGCCGTTGTGACCCGTACAAGCATGTCATCTGGCGATACGATCAAATGAAGTGCAGGGTAACGCCGCAGGGCATATAGTTATTTGTCAAATTCCAGAGAAATGCAGCTGACTGGGACGATGGCGAAAGTCAGCGCCATCGCCGATTTGCGAAATGTTTTCACCACCTGAGTGCCAGCCCCAATAAGAGAGCTATATCCTTTGCAAACACGATGCTAAACGGCGTTTCGCGGCCGTCATCCGCCGTCTTTCTGCTGAATTAATGTGGGCGAGGCCAGATCTCAACCTCGCCGGCGGCCAGCGCCGTTTTGTATATCAGGCTGGCACTGCACTAAGTCTAATGTATCGCGTATGAGTGCGCTGATTCGTTCTACGTATCTCAGGTAATCGGCGGTCACTGATTTCCCCTGAGCTACATGTATCTGACCTCCAGACTCTCAAGCTGATGTCGCGACCGCGCTAAGTGCCTTATCAAGAGAGAACCTGGTTACGGAGCCATCCTGAAATCGCACTCCAAAACATTTCGTTGTGTATCCTTTTGCCCTCTCATGAGTGGCATAGAATGCAGCGGGCGCCGCTGGCACTGGCCAGTTCGTTCTTTTGCAATACTCTTCATATAGATGCTTCAATGCTTGGAACTGGCCGGCGGGGACATCTGCGTCCAGAGGGGCGTCCTTTAGCATTGCGCCGAAGTAGGACTTGGCCGAGGAAATGCTGTCGAATTCGAGGTTTGGACCCAGGTCGATTGCTTTGCGAGCCATGAAAGGTTTCCAGTAGGGGATTGAGAAGTGCCGTCCACAACTATAGACTGTACTAGGCAACGGCTACCAAGAACTGCCAATGTAGCAGTGTCGTTCTACCGTGCATAGACGTGCTAAAATGCTCGATCAGCGAATCAGGGAGCGTTGCTTAATGTTTTTGAAGATTGGAAGGGACTACATCAACACGGCGCAGATTCGACGCATCCGTCCATTCATAAAGGAAAATGATGCTGGACATTATGTCTCGGTCGAGATGCTTGATGGCGAAAAGATCGAAGGTCACTGCCACGAAGACAGTATTGCAGCGCTCACGCGACACTATCTGCCGGCACCTGCTGGATTCGAGGTTACAAGCTGGGCTGACAATCCTGACAAGCATCAACCGATCGGAGCGCTATTGAAGGAGACGCTGGTCGGCTTCGCTTACGATGGCTTTGATGAGTTGTGTCCGGTCACCGTCGAATCCGGTGTGGTGGAATCACCTTACAATTTGAAATTTCCAAATGGGCGTGTCCGGGCGTCTTGGGGCCAGGAGTTCGAGTCCGAAGCCAAGATGATGGAGGCTGCCCAGAAGCGATTGGGGTGGCCTGCCACCGCAACTTCACGAAATTCGGGGAACGCCTCTCGTGAACCTGAGCGGTGGACGGAGGAATCCGGATAGGACTGGGCCACCCCGCGTCAGGCGCACTTTTCATCAATTCTCGCGCGGAAGCTTCGCTAATGCTCTACACGACGTGATTTCGATGCACCAAGCGCAGATCGGTTCGCCTTCGCCAAGTGGCGGCGCGAGAACCGCAATACTGGCAAGTACTTTTCTTCGCGGTGATCACAGCGAACTCTTCCGCGTAAGACTGAGTGGGTATAGCACTTGCGGCTACAATTTCGACCTCATACCAAAAAAACCAGCGGCCTCCCACATCGGCGCGGCGCAAACGGGCAGCCCATTTCGACCTCCTTCCGTAGCAGCCGACTTTGACAAGGGCTCTTCGATGTGTTCGGTGGAGCAGGATCGGTCCGCCGGCGGAGAGCCAATTCCAACACTGTGTAGCCGGCCAGTTCTGCGAGGCCTGTGAACTCATACACGAACCAGGAATAGACGATGCATTGCGGGCAGTACTGAATTCGCGCCTATCTCTTCCGGTAGCGCATCAGAGAACTGGGTCGGCTCGATCATCGCCTGCAGATCGGCAATAGTCATCGAGCGGGCCCCACTCACGTCTGCCAGATTGCGAAACCGAGTATCGGGCTGATGGATCGATGAAATGGATTTAAGCATGCTCCCTCCATCGGCACGTCGTTACGGCGTGAACCGCCTTTTGCGGCGGCCCAATTGGAATCGGCTGCCATCCGACGCAGAATACTCGAATGGCCATCGAAACCGAAATTGAAACCCATATTGCCGCTATCGAAGAGGTTTTAGGGGTTGCATGTCGAAAGCCCGAAGTTCCCTCTCAACTTCGGACTGCCCGTGCCTCACGCTCTATTGTGCTAGAGCGTACCTTTTTCGCGAGATCGCTTCGACGCCTCGAAATCTCGCCGAAAGGTTTTGTACTCGTAGATCAAGCGCCATGTTGCCGTAGAGCTATCACTGGCCGTGAGGCCGAGTTGAATGAAAAGGTTGGAAGTCTCGAAGTTCGTAAACCACCTGGATTGACCGCCGCGTATACCTGCAACGAAGTAACCCGATTGAGCGTATATCGATTCACCGAGCCTGTGAACTTGAGTGCCTTTTCCGTATTTGTCGGACAGTAGACTTGCTAGCTCAGTGTAGCGAGCGACCGCCGCACTACCTGTCGGGTCCTCGCCGAACGGACGGCTGGTTATAAGGACACGCCAAAGCTTGTCGTTAAATCCAAATGACAACAGAGCGGCGCTCTGGTCGGCTAGCGCCTTCTCCATTTTCGATGCGAGGTAGCTCTTTCCGAAGTCGGTTCCTTCAATTTCCTTGAGTTCAATCCCTTTAGCTCGGACCTCGGCGGAGGAGCTTCCCCAAACGAGACCAATCGGGGCGTCTGTTGCCGACACTTGCGCTTGTGCGAGCGAGGTGACGCATGATGCTATCAGTGTCGCGGCGGAGAACAGGCTCAGAGCATACTTCATAATGCGTCACGATCCTTTACGACCTTGCCCGGTGGTTGAGCAAGCTTGTTGGAATTCTCTCTAAGATTCGGGAGCGGCATTGGGATTCCATGCTTCGCAGAGTAAAATTTCAACCGGAGTTGCGATACGCTTAATTCGTCAGTTTCTGCCTTTAGAAGAGACATCGCTTGAACCAACCCTCCGGAGTACCTGGCGGCCTCAAGCTTAGAGGCCGCGGCTTTTTTCTCTGCCTGCGATATCTCTTCAATGATCATGTTGAGTTCTTGGTCGGATGCGCCATGAACCGGCCGGCCGTCCAGCCTATAATCCAGCGCGATACGTCTGATGTAAGAAACTCGTTTTTGGTCGAGCATGGCCAGCGTATTGCGCGCGATTGCTAGCCGAACCTCGATTAGAGATTTAAGGAGTCCCGGTCCGTATTTTTCACTCTCCGTTTGCGTGGCCGATATCTGTGCGGCGAGAGCGGCCCTGTCTCGATCGATTTCGATTGTTGAGACCTGTGTCTCTTGAAGTACGACCCCGAGAGTGGCGCTCAAGACGACGCTTACGATTGTCAAAACGGCTATTAAGAATTTTTGCACGTTTGCCCCGGGGTCGCAGATCATCCCGCAACTTATGGGAGTACACAATAAAAAAGGCAACAGGTTCGACTTTGGTCGGGGTGTTCTCTTCCCGTGTAGCGCGCATTCATAATCGCATCGCGACCGCTCTACCGAAAACTGCTACAGAATACTGCGACAGCGTTCGATGTTACCGATTCTAGCTACGTATTTGAGGTAGACCGCTGAAACCTTTTCAACGTATTCGGTGAGTGTCTCTTCCTGGCCCGTCTGCTCTTCGACGCCGTAGTCCCGCTGCCAATAGTAGGGCGGGCTACGAAACCACGCAATCGATCGAATTGTCGGCGAGCTTCGAAACGCCGGCGAGTGCGCCGTCGTTGCTGACGATCCGGGGCGTGGATTGTTCGAAGTACCCGTAGCTCGCGCTGACCAAGCTGTCCGGATCTACCAAGGAGAGACGCCGCTCCACTTCGGCCTTCGCATCCTTGGCGGGCGGACGGGGACGCGCGACCGCTCCCTTGGTGGCGGCAGACTCCCGCTTCCGAACGACGTTAAACGTTGATTGCCATATTGCCAGCCCCTTCGAAGGCATCATTCGCCGGCGACTCGGTCCGATCAAGCGGAAATAGGGCTAGCTCCGATTCCAGCGGCAAAATTTGGTCCGGTATGGTCAATTTCCACATCCTTCGCGACGAGCGAAGGGAATCCTAACTCGTAGGGTGGCAAGTCTCACGCGGCAGCTTTGCCAGTCAGTCGATTTTCGGGTGTATCTGGAAGTTGTTCTCGGCCTCCTGGATCGAGAACCGCATAGGTTGATCGGCCCGATCCGGAGCCTTCGCCCAAAGGTAGGCCGACCCTTCGTCGAGCACGATGGATTCAACGGCAAATCCCGCGCGCTTAACTAGGGACGCGAGATCGTCGGGCGGGATGAGACCATAGAAAGAATGGCCCCTCAGGGAGTCCATGAGCAAGCCGTTTCCATAAGGCTGACAATTGGGAAGTTTCTGCATCCTCGTGAAATCAGAATTGCGGTAGAGGGGCACAAATAGGCAAGTGCCGCGTGGCTTCAGCTTGGATCTCATCAAACGATGCCAAGCCTCACGTTCGGAGAGGAAATTACCGACAGGACGTTTATGCAGAAGCCGCTGACCTTGCCCCCTGGACTTAATCCAGATTGAAGTTCGCTCTGGCCCATATTAGGACCAGAGCAGGAGCCGTCCAAGAGCACAGCCGCGTCAGAGGACAGTACCCGCTCCTATAGAACATCACGCGAGATTCTCGCGTGCCGCACAACTTTCTTCGCACATCACTCATACTCGCGCTAACCATTAGCTGATTTGTGGCTGTCGCGGTCAACTTCTCGCTTGCAGCCCAGTCCATCCTTTACAGCGAATTAAGCTGAGTTGGATTTAATGCCGCCTGGGCAGGAAGGTTGGGTCTCGGGGACGCGTGATGGGTGCTGCCAAGAAGCAAGCCGTGGAATTGACGGCGAGGATGTTCCAGGACGTAACAATCCTGCGGCGCAAGTGGCAGGCTGCCTCAAGCCTGGCGACAATCTTCCCAGCTATGAGGACGTGCTGCTGGGCGGCCTCGGGCGACTCGCCGATCACATCGTTCTGCTCAAGTGTGACAACGACGCATTTGTTGTTTCGCGCACCGGTCGCTATGCGCAGAAGTGGCTGCGCGATACGCGCTGGGACATTCCGATGGACGCGCTGCGCGCCGATTGCGCGAGCGTCCTCAGGGAAGCAGCCTCGAACGCGCTTGCAAACAGCCATCCCCATCCCGCGGCCGCTCATTGCATGAGCGACGGTATCGTGCGGATCTATGACGTGCTGGCGCTACCGACTTTCTCACGCTGGGGCGGCATGCTGGTCGGCACCTACGTCAATCAGCGTGCTGCCGAATACAATCTGCTCGATGCGATCTATTCCAAGACGGATGACGCTCTAATTTCGCTCTCGACCATTCGCGATGCGACCGGACAGCCCGGCATTCCGCGAGAACGAGATCGACGAGTTTGTCCTCCCCTACTTGACGGCGGAGGACTTGAAGGATCTTGGCGTCGCAATTGTCGGGCATCGCCGTAAGCTGCTCAACGCCATCGCCACCTTGCGGGCCGAAGCGGATGCAACAGTGCCGCTATCCGACGCGCCTTTGGCGACCGACAAAGCCGCGGGGACACCGCCGAACGCCGCCACGTCACTGTAATGTTCTCGGACCTCGTCGGTTCGACGGCGCTCTCCGCACGTATGGACCCGGAGGACCTACACGAGATCATTTCGGCCTATCAGAGATGCGTCGCTGACACTGTCAGGCGCTTGGGGGCTTCGTCGCGAAATACATGGGCAACGGGTGCCCGTTTTCTTTGGCTACCCTGCAGCACTTGCCCAAGCTCGCTCCTGAGAACTCTGCTCTGCTCGAATGCGATGTGCCCTTGCACGAAAGCGGACGGGGCGGGTTGATCATCTCGCCCTTCCTAAACCTCCTCTGCTTATTCATCATCAAGCAGTCGCTGAAGCTCCCCTGGAGGGAACTGCTCTGGGTCTAAAGTAAATTCTTCTGGATCAATGGAGACCGAAGGGGCGAAGTGATCGTCCCGTGGTCCGTGAAGCGCATCATGCAAGTCCTTTTCCAGTTGCTGAAGCTCCTCTGGAGGAACGGAGACTGACGAGGGGCTGGGTTGATCATCGAGATGATCCAGTACTCGCCGAAGATCTGCCTGAGGGCGCTGCTCCGAATCGAATGCGACTTGCTCCTGGATGAAAGCCGATGGGGCGGGTTGATCATCTCGCCCCTCGGCAAGCTCCTGTGCGTCTTCATCCTCGAGCAGTCGCCGAAACTCCCCTGGAGAGAACTGCTCTGATTCAATGGTAAACTCTTCTGGATCAAGGGAAAACGAGGGGCCAGGGGGATCCTCCCATTGCCGGTGAAGCTCGTCACGCAAGTCCTTTTCCAGCTGCTGCAGCTCCTCTGAAGGGAGGGAAACCGGCAAAGGGATGGTTTGGTCATCAAGATGATCAAGGACGCGCTGAAGCTGATCCTGAGGAAGCTGCTCTGGATCGAACGCGACCTGTCCTTCGAGGAGAGCCGACGGGACGGGTTGATCATCCTGCCCCTCCTGATGCTCCTCTTGCCGATTAGCTTCGTGCGACGCACGGTGCTGCGCAGCGGCGCCGTCCGTGCGTGTCGGTTCCGTCAGTAAAGCGCCTTCGGGATTGATGAGAGCCACGTTCTGGGGGGAAGGATTGAGCTTAGCGCGAGTGCGCCCTGGACGCACGATGGGCACGGCGACCCCCGTCGACCGAAAGGTCCGCAGATGCTCCAATGCGATAATGAGTTTTTTGCTGTTAGCGTCTCCGCTGAACTCGTGCACGTCACCGCCATCGGTCAGCGACTTGCCGTCCAGCCGAGCAACAATGCTTGGTTTGCTTTTTGCGAAGAGCGAACGGCTAAAGGCAATAAGAGAACTTGCATGCTGCTTCGCCGTAGCGGCGGCCATCCCGCCCTCAATGAGGGCCTCCTCAAGCCTGAAGATATCGCGAGCATCCTCGGGATAAAGAGGCCGCTTGTCCCACTGCCCCCGGATTATGACGCCCATTGAGGCGACCGGCATTGCTCCGCCACTTTCTCCTGAAGCGGCGCCTGCGCTCGGTTGCCGATATACCATAACCTCTTCCAGATCGTTCAGCGTCCTCTGTCTCTTCGCTGCTCTCGATTGAGTTGTGTCATGCTCATGATTGATGAGAACCTCCTCGCTTGGCAGGAGATTGCTCCGGGCACGTGCATCCATCGGCTCGTCCGGGGATTGCTGGCCATCGTTAGATGCGTCTTTCGCTGAGGGGAGCGCGCGCGGTCGCCGGCGAGAAACTAAATGGCCGGAATCATGATACGCACGAAGAACGCTTACTCCTGTCTTCATGAGAGCGTCTTTCGGAAAGTAAGTATCTTGGTGATTAACCAGGGACTGGTGGTCCGCTAGATCAGTCGTTTGGCCACGGGCGCGAAGATCATTCGCCAGTCGACGAAGTGCCTGAGTATAAAGTTTGACCGTGTGCGGTTGTAGGTTTTTCCGAGCCACATATTGAGCAATCGCCCTGTCGATAAGGTCCCGTTCTTCTGTAGATAGATGGGGATAGGGGCCCCCACCGCCGACGGGAGCGGGATCGGCCTGCCTTGCCTCGGCCAAGTGCTGCTCAAAGCCATCTTGTCCGGCCTGGCTCGTCTGCGGCTCTTGCGAGACGGTGTGCTGCACCTGCGACCAAGCTGGTACATTAAATGGGTCAAAATGTTGCGGGTCCACTAACCTCACCTCCAGGAATTACCTGAACGGGTCTCCGTAGTCGGGCAAGCTGTCGAGAACCTGACGTGGCTATGGTTCCGTACGGGGAGTTATTCCAACCTCGGAAATGACGGCGCCCGGGACCAGCCTCTCCTCAACAATCCGCCCGATCCTCCCTGGAGAACTAACGACATGCTTTTGCGTAATCTCTTCCAGCTGGCGTCCCATCACATCCGACTTAACGGGCTCCTCTAGCGCAGATCCAGGCCGATCCCTTCAAAGAGATCGCGAAGCTCTGGTCCCATGCGTCACGAGAAGGTGGGGCAGAAAGGCGCATGCGATGATCAGAAGAATATCAATGTAGACACCAACAGATTGAGCGCGTGTTCCGTTTGGGGCGTGTGTGTGATGCTTGTCGGGTTATGAATGTATGACAGTCCAACGCTTGCATATATCCCCGGAGCGAGATGCGCGGTGTATGTTCCCGTGATCGCTGTAGTATCGCGGTGCGCAAGCTGACCTTTGGCCAGAGCAGCATCCACTGCAAGCTTGCTCCAGGCCGTGTTGGTCGCAACGAGAGCAATCAGATCACTGGGCCGACTATCAAAAGGTCCCTTCGCATAGAGACGAAGCTCGTAATACCGGCTGATCCTGTTGACGTCAGCTGGAGCTCCCATGACGGAGAATCCGCCATAGATGCCGCGAGACGGCGACCCAAGGGCGTCACTCTGCCAGAGCTGCCTGTCCGCAGCGATGTAGTGAAAATTATTCCCGCTCTCCCTTTGTTGCTCGGGATCGGCCAAATTCTTGTAGCGGCTGCTGTTGAAACCAACGCCCGCCCGCAGCCACGTATCGAGTACGCCGGGAGCAGCCTTGCTCTTGTAGCCGGCTTCGTCAACGAGAAGGATGCCTGCATTTGCCGTGCTCCAGTTCAAGCCGGTGGGATTCTCCGTTATCTGGGCATAGGGACCATCTGGACTGATTGAGCGCTGGACGGAGACCTTGTTGTACAAGCGATCGTCAAAATTGTACTTCAGGTTGACCGCGGGCGTGGGCGCAGCATTGGTGCTCATCCCTGCCTGGAACAAGGCAGACATATTCGATCCTGTAATCCCTCCGAACAATGTGCCGGTGAACTCATTTTGGTTTCTGAGGTAGCCAAGTTTGAGTTCTAGTGTCCTGTCGAAGAAAGTCTGGTAGTAGGCGAGCGTATTGATTCCCACTCGATCTGGCCCCGGGCGATCCCACGTCCAGTATTGCTGCTCGGCTCCTACGACAATCTGTCCGTCGGCAATGCCAAACCGGCTGAGATCGTAGGTGACGATCATGAAGTTTGCCGACGCGAAGGTCGGATTCTGGCCCATATAGAGCTGGTTTGCGATAGTGCTTCTGGCTGCATTCGGCAGCTGGTTGTTTGCAAAGCTGTTGTGTGTCCAGCCGATGTAGCCGATGCCGACATCTGCCAGCGCCGATCTAACGCCGTCCTTGTCCTGACCAATCGTGTCCGCAGGGCCAGGTATGTTGAGCCACAACCCTCTTTCACGCAGATTGTCGTACCTTGCGAAGGGATCGATCGTCTTTTGCGGTCTCGTCTGAGCAGCCCTGTCCGCATTGCCGCGCTTCTGGAAAGGCACTCCGGGACCTGCTGCTGGCGCCGGGGCAGGAAGGCGGATTGCCTGACGGATCAGTTCGATCGGGAGCTTTGCGGCCCGATCGGAAGCCTTTCGTCTTTTGCTGGCCTGATCCACAGGGTGGCTACTAGGATCAAGCCCGCTCGCGGTTTGTGCCAGTACGGAATTGCCGACCAGACAAGCCGCTAGCGAAAGTGCGATAACAAGCCCACGTCGCCTTCCCCTTGGTCTAAAATTGAAAGAAAGTGCTGCCGTAGCCGAGTATGTCCGAGGCGAGGTCGTCGCAAGAAAGCAATCACGCATGACGCACTTCGGGTCCATGTCTGCCGGCAATGAATAGATTGCTCTGCGGCCTGATTGGCCCATAGTGAGCTCCCGGCGTTTTCGCGTCCGAGGGCGAGGGAACGAGCCAGAACTCGATCTATCCGAAGAGAACCACTCAGGCTTCCCAAACCTCTCAGCTCGCGGCGCGATGATGATCTGGTCCGAAACTTTGCTTGTGCATGACGCCGGTGCGCCGAGAGCCAGCGGCGAGCGCTGGCCCGGCAAAATGCTCACGACGAGCGCGCGCGGCCTCGCTGTCCTGGCCACCAAAACATTGCGAATGTCCACCTTGCTCACTGTGAGTCAGGCGAGTCTGGCGGTGCCGCGCATCTGCATCGAAGGCGGCTTTCTCGACGAAACGGCAGCTACTAGAAAGCAAGGCTCGCCGGGCAAGAGGCCTGGCTTCACGAAGCGCTTCATTGGTATCGTTGTCACCGACAGACGAGACAATCGCCAGGCTCGAAGGCCGAAGAGCCTTTGAATTTGCGCGCGCGGCAACCACACCACAACGTCCAACGTGATGGCCCAGGAGACCGGAGGAATCAGCCATCGAGCAGCTTTGGCGGGTATCGGCGAGCAGTTGCTGGCTCCGTCAGCGCCGTTGGCGCGGCAAAATCTGTCTTGCATCCGAACCCTTGACGTGCGCGGCGCTCGTTGGTCAACGCTTGCCACGTGCCCGTCATCTCGAACAACTGCCGGAATTGGTAGGTGATCAGGTGCAATGGTTGCCGGTGCAATCGGCCATTGCGGCTCGGCCGATCAGCCGTGGCGCTTACGTGGCGCGTCCCGGATGAAGTTGCTGGTCTGGGCAAGGCGTGAGGCGGGGCTCCATCGAACACACTGTAGGAATCAGTGGACGGTTTGCATTCGTGCCGGGGCAACTAAGAAAATCTGCAAGGTTCTTCTGAATGATGAGAAAATGCTGCGCCATCGCCGGCGAAGATGAGAACCATGGCTCGCTGGTGACGCTATCATGGAGAACGCGCAAATTGTCGCGTTGCGTTGCTCAAGAAGTAGCGTTTCATAGGAGTAGGGGCAGCCGATCGGGAAGCTCGCCAAGATTGATTATTGTCGACGCTGGCAGCTCCTGGAGCGCGTGAGCATCGCAGGCTGTCGCGTCGACAAAATAAGCCTGCTGGAATGGGATGTTGAGCGAGGGACAATGGACTTGATTGATCAAGCGGCCGCGTCAGACTTGCGGGCGCTCTTGCACGGGCCGTCAAGACGGATTCTCCCCGTTTTGGTGCTCCCGCTTGTCCTCGTTGGCTCGTGTGCTGCTGGCGCCTGGCTTTGGGCTAACCTTGAAGAGTTTGTCGAGACGCCGGAAGCCCGGGACGTCGCTTCAACGATGAGCCTGTCACTGGAGGACAGGGCATCCCTGTTCGAGATAAAGTGGGCACAGCAGAAAGCTGGCGATGAGATCGTAGAACTCAACCGCCAGATCGATGCCCAGCGGGATGACCTCAAAGGGATTCTGGATCAGATCACCGTGCTGACTTCGCGGATCGATTCGCTGTAGAGTGTAACACCTGTCCCTTCTGCTGCTCCCGTGCCTCCTTTGTCGCCAGCCCAGGCTGCTTCAAGCGTCGCCAGGAAGCGCTTCGGGCGGTCCAAACCACAGGGACCTGTTTCCGTCGGAGGCGCGCCAGTGATCGCAGGACCGAAGACAGACGAGCCTTGAGGTCTGAGACCGCTGCGGCGTAGTCGAGTCTCCAACTGTGCTCAAGGAGGTGGACCGTAGCTCACAAAGCTGCCTGCGGCCGTAAAATACCCGAAACTTGTGCGGGCCCCGGCGTCTCGAGCGGCGTGTCGCTGATGCCGTCACCATCATCCAGAGCACTCCAGCGGAGGTGGGGCAGAGCCCTTTCCGCATGATCGAGGCGTGGCCCTGAACGGCGGAGTCCGCTGCACCTCTGCTTTAGATCAGCTCCCTTTTAATCAGCCCTCGCCAGTCTTGAGACCATATGTGAAAGGTCGTGTCATCACACCGCCGCTGCATCCTCGAAATCTGGCCTGTCTGCCCGAGGCGCTTTCGCTCCCTGGCGAAGAGCTTAGAGTTTTGGGATCTGCTCACATGCGTGGTTTAGTTAAGAGGGATACGGTCGAGACAAGTGTCGAATGCGGCAGCAACAGCGCGAATGACGAACCGGTGCTCCTGCTTGACGCGAATGAATCCCTCTTCAATGTCCACTATCCCGTCTTCGGCAAGCATTCCCAGGCGGTCGGCCGAATCGAGAAGAGGAATCGGATCAAATCCGTGAGCAGCACAGATCGCTGGTACGTCGGCCTGCAAATCGCACATCAGACGCTCGATGATTGCGGCACGGAGGCGATCTTCGGCGGTGAGACAGTAGCCTTTCGAGGTTGCCAGACGACCAGCCTGAATGTGTTGGTGATAGCAAGCGGTTGCGATCTCGTTCTGGACGTAACCGTCACGCAGACGGCCGATGGCTGACGGACCTAAGCCGATCACGGTTTTGCAGGTATCAGCCGAATAACCCAGGGAGTTGCGGCGCAGCTGACCGGCTTTCTGCGCCAGCGCGAGCTCGTCGTCGGGCAGGGCGAAATGGTCGAGCCCGATCTGGCGGTAGCCGGCCGAGACCAGCGTATCTGCAATGGCCGCGGCTTGCTCAGCGCGGGCGACATTGTCCGGCAGCGCCGTCTCATCGATCTGGCGCTGACGTTTCATATAGGAGGGGACGTGCGCATAGCCGAAAACCGCAAGCCGGTCTGGTCGCATGGCCAGAGCCGTCCGCGCGGAGTCCACGCAGGACCGCACCGTCTGATGCGGCAGTCCGAAGAGAAGGTCGAAATTGATGCGGCTTATCCCATGCTGGCGAAGACTTTCGACGACAGAAGCCGTCTGCACCTCGCTTTGGACGCGGTTGACCGCCCTTTGAACCACGGGGTCGAAGCTCTGCACGCCGATGCTCGCGCGACTAACCCCGGCTGCTTGTAACGTTTCGACCATCTCGGCCGTGAACGCACGCGGGTCGATTTCTATGGCGATGGTAGCTGATTTGCTGAACGCGAAGCAGTGGCGCAGGAGTTCCATCAAGGCCAGGAAATCGGTCGGCGCAATGGTGGTCGGCGTCCCGCCGCCGAAATGCACGTCGCTCACCGGCAGAGCGCGCGGCGCTTGCTCTGCGACCAAGCGTATCTCATCCTGCACCGCCGCCAAATAATTGCGGATCGGTCGCTCGCTCCGAGTGAGGCTTGTAGGGAAGCCGCAATACCAGCAGATCGAGCGGCAGAACGGAACGTGGAGGTAGAGCGATACGGGTTCGTCGGGCGGCAGCCGCCTCAACCATGTCTCACAAGTCTTGGCACCGACCATCGCGGAGAAATCCGGTACGGTTGGGTAGATGGTGTACCAAGGCAGGCGAGCATCGCAATACTTGTTCAGGAGGGAGGTCTGCAAGGCTTAACGTTCCCATGCTCAAACAGCATGAAACTGACCGATGCCCTCTCTTGTGTCTTTGCGTTATGTCAAACGCGCCTAACTGTTGCTGAGATCTGGTCCCGCTCTCGATGTCACTGCCAACGCGGCTTATGGGCCGGGAGTGAGGGTGGGAGTGAAAGCCGCTCATTGGCGATTATCTGGATGCTTGTGGGTAGAATGAACTTCTCTTACGAGCACGGCCCAAGCGGCTAAACGTCCACCGACCAGCCTGCGCGCAGTGTCAATCATTCATCCGAGGGCGCGTCGCTTCTGGATTCCCTGACATGCAGCCTTTGCGACGAAGACAGGGATCTAAAGGCATCACCACGAGCCGGGCGGGCTGTCCCTGGACTTTCAAGCTGGTTTTCCGTGGAAAAACCGATGTGGATGCTCGCAGCATTCGACCGATGCCTCCTGTCCAAGGCCGGCGTGTCATGGGAAAATACGTTGCTTGCTAGATGAAGAGCGCCAACTGCGCGATCGTACAACGTGACGCTACGTGCGATTCAAGTCCCTTGGGGGCAGCTCACCAAAACATTTTTGAATTTCAAGTATAAAATGCATGAGCCTCAATTCCGCCACGCTGCTTGTCTCATTGCCCGCAAGCATCATCACGGATGTACTGATGATGTTGGGGCGGGCCCGGCGCACTTTCAACCCCCCGGCAAAGTGCGTCGGGGCGCCTTGGTTCGGCGGTGTCTCGTTCCGGCTCCAATGCAGCTCACCAACTCAAAACAACTTGCAGGCCCTGCTTATAGCGAAGGCGAGGGCCGGCCAGATACTCACGCGTGACACTATCTGCGATACTTTCTGTTCTGCTTCAGCACTTGATATCTTTTTTTAACATCGCCTTTGCAGCTACCGGTCGCCGCCAGAGCGCGCATAATTATGCCGTTGGCCCCTCATTGGCGTCGTATCAATCCGATGCACGTGCAGCTCTCACTGTTTCTCATAGACCGCCTGGTGAGGCGTCGATCATCCCGTCACAAGGAATCGTTCTCACGCGGCGACCTGGAGGCCATCTATGCAGAAGCCGGCTGGGAGAGCTTGCGCCGGATCATTACTAGATTCGCGCCCTGACATTCCGCGCTTACCAACCCCACAAAAGACGGGACTTCAGGCTTTCAAGCGCGAACCAATTGGATGCCGGCAACGAGCAGAACCGCCACGAGGATGAACCTGATAGCTGTCTGGCTCAACCATTTCAGGCCGATAACCGTTCCTGCGACGGCACCCGCCAGCGCGGAGATTGCGTAAAGCGCCAAATCCGAGGACGGAAATTGACCGGTGAAAAGAGCTCCGACGAAGCCGACTGTGGAATTAGCCAGGATAAAAGGGGGTGATAGCGCGGCGGTCTGCTTAGGTGATGCCCAATTCAGTGCGATGAGCGTCGGGGCCAGGAACACTCCGCCGCCCACGCCGGTCAGGCCGGAAACCAGGCCGAGGACCGCGCCAATGCTCACGCTTGCCCGGAGCGGAGTTTCGCAAATGCGATCGACGGCTCGTCCGCGCCGCATGATCATCACGGCGCTCGCCAGAAGAAGGACGATCCCGGTCAATGTTTTGTAAATGTGTTCTTCGAGGACAATCAAGCCACCGGCAAGCGCCGCTGGCATCGATGAAAGCAGAAGCGGGCGCAGGATTATCCAGTCTACGACTTTGTTGCGGTTGAAGAGCCACGTAGAATAAGTCGCGACAACAATGTTGAGACCAAGCGCCGCCGGGCGCATCTCTGTCGATGGCATACCAGAGAAAGCCATTAGCGACAGGAATGCAGTGCCACCCGCCTGGCCAACGGTCGCATAGAGCAGTGAGATGATTGCGAAGAGCAGAGAAACCATGCTTCACCGATCTTGGCGAAGTTCTTCGCCTTGGTTGCACCAACCGCATCACCATTCGTGCGTGAGGTGCCGGCGCAATTATCTTTCCGCTAGGGGGCGGATTCCGAGCGCTTAACCGGGGATCCGCGCGGCCGGAGGTGCAGTCAGTCCAAGTTCCTTGACGATTGTCATGTGTCGACTGTCCCCATCAATTGCCAAGGTTGGTACTTGACTGGGCTCCGAGAGGGCTGCGCTTGGGGCACCGACGGTTGGACTTGCGGCGGCCGCCGAGAGGAGCTGCACCTTTCTTGGTCTAGGTCAACTCGTGCCGCGGCTCGCACAAATGGCGCTGTCGCCTTTCCTCCCGATGTCATGATTGCTTCAATCCACTTACTTTGCGACCAACCGTCCGCCTTTCAAGCCCTTGTCCCGACGGTTGATTTTCGCGAAATCAACAGTTGGTACGACACTTGCTGGTCTGACCCCGGGTCCTCTCCCTTCTGGAGATGCGCATGCAAAGTGTCCTCTGCATCAAGCAGGTCTCGCGACTGCGCGTATCTCCCATTGCGCGTTGGACGTGGCCGTTTTCTGCCCCTTCGATTCATTTGCGCCGGACCTGGCGGACGGACCCGCTGAGACGCCGGACAATCAGGCGAGGAGTAAGGCTTCGGCTTCGGCTGTTCCGTGTTGCTCATCGATCGCGACCCCGACGCCGTCATAGGGCGGAGGATCAGTCAACGGTTAGCGATGGCAATTCGCAAGATTGGGAAGAAAAATGACGCTCCTGTTGTCTTCGTCGGCAAGCAGAGAATCGATACCGATAACGCGCAGGTCGAGTCCGGCACCGCCAAGCGCATCGGCGTGCTGTACCTTACCTGTATCGCAGAGTTCAGTGCCCAGGATCTCCTCGTGCTCGGCCTTGATACAAAGCGAAGCGTCGCTCGGACAGGACCCTGGTTTCTCGCCATCCAATCTGAACAGAGCCGGGCCTGTAGCCGCTCGTGCTGTTTGGTTCGTCTCGCCAGCTGAGTCGCCAGGGTCCTCGGACCTTCTATCACTGCCAGACCATCAACATGGACGATGGCGCGGCCGATTTGGCCAATGCGTCATCGGCGAGCTGGACCGATCACTTCGCATGTGCAACGGCGCTTCGATTGCTTCAGCCTCGGACCAGGGATGATGGCGGCATCTCGGCTGTTTGACGGGACGATCATGCCGGCGCAGCCAGCGGCAGGGCAACGAATTCGGGAATGGCGTCTGACGCAGCGTGCGGCGCTCAGACGTCACGAAGAACAAACCCAAGAGTTCAGGTCATGGAATGGAATTTGGCTCCGCCTGAAACAAGCGCAATCGAACACATTGACAGGGAGCTCGATCGACGTTCTGAGGCGCCCATCATGGATCTCTTTACCTTCACCGAATGCGCGAACCAGACGCATTCGCTCAGAGCGCTGTTCGAGCTTCTTGTAAGCTGTGCCACCGAGGAAGGGTTCAGTGAAGTCGCTTACGGCGCTCTCAACTTCGTCGAGCCACTTCGGCTGGCGGAGTATCCACCTCCGACTGTGGCTGTGAAGTGGCCGCCAGACTGGTGCGACCGATACTTCAAACGCAAGTACCATACTATCGATCCGGTGGTCCGGCGGACGCCGATGCTTTCGCGGCCGTTTTTGTGGGATCAACTCGCCGACCACTATCAACTTCAACCGGACGAGAGACGCGTACTGGACGAAGCGAGAGAGGCGGGCCTGAAGCATGGCATGAGCGTGCCATTGTTTGGCCCGTTGGGTCGGGTATCCGTGGTGTCGTTTGCATCTGCGTCCGACGATGCTGATCCTCAGGACCGCATCGGTCATCTCAACGCGCTGGCCTGGCAGTTTCACACCGCCTATGGCGACATCGCTCGTCCCTGCAATGATGGTTGCGAAAGAAAAGTTGCACTATCGCAGCGGGAGATCAGTTGCTTGCGGTGGGTGGCAGAGGGGAAATCGTCATGGGAAACTGGGATGATCCTGGAAATCAGCGAGAATACAGTCAATTTTCATATCAAGAATGCGATGCGAAAGCTGGGTGCGACCAGCCGGATTCAAGCGATCGTTATGGCTATGCGCCTCAATGTTCTTTGAGTTCATCGGTCGAATGGAACGAGCACCAACTGCCAAATGTTTGCTTCCAGCTCTGGCGTCAGCATGGCACTTTCGGCGAAATCGCAGATACAACGCTCCTCGAGACAAGCGCTCTCAAACCTCACACTGCGTGAGGTTGTGGAGCTCCATAACCGTCGATGACGTGCCGAATCGACCGACTTGGTGCGCCAGCGTTCGAGTCAGGCGGCGTCGTTCCATCCAGCCGGTGACCCAGCCCTAGACGGGCTCGGGCCTGGTGCTTCGGAAGTCCGGCAGGGATGCCGCGGGGGAGAGGAGCGTCTGAAGGAAGAGCCCCGACCGTGGTCGGGGCCCCCGATTCACGCAGGCGCGTGAAGATCAATATTTGGGAAACGTCTGGCCCAGCTTGTAATTGAGCCGTGCCGTGATGAGATCGACGTCCTGGTGGACGCGATCGGCGCCAACAGCCGGGAAGCTTACGTTGCTGCGCTGCATGAACAAGTGGGTATACTCGACGCCGGCTGACCAATTCGGCGTGAGGCTGACTTCGGCACCGGCGCCCAGCGCGCCACCCCAACGCACATCATTGTTTTTGGCAATCTCGGTGCCAGTAGCCACCGAGCTGACGTGATAGGTGTTGCTGGTCACTGCAGCACCGCCCTTGCCGTAAAGCAGCACGGCATTGAATGCGTAGCCGATATGGCCGGTGAGCAGACCGAACGCATCTGTCTTGGTGCCAATGGTGTCTGCTGGGAAGGCAGTGCTGACATTGGAGCCGCCGAAGTCGGCCCAGTTGCCCTGGCCTTCGATCCCGTAGACCATGTTGAAGATGTGCCAACGATAGCCAATCTGGCCGCCAATGGTGCCGCCAGTCGAATTATGGCAACCCTCGGGCGTGACGCCATTGAAATCCCAGCAGTTGCGGCTCGTTCCCCAGCCGCCATTGACACCGATATAGTAGCCGGACCAATCGATAATCGGGGCTGCGACCGGCAGCGGGGGCGCCTTGACCTTGACGGGCTGCCCGGCCAAGTCCGCGCCGAATGCGGGAGCGGCGGCACTGAGTGCGCCGATGCTTGCGATCAGAATCAGAAAATTCTTCATTCGAGTGTCGTTCCTTTCCATGCCCCCCGGCGCCGTGCGTTTAACAACATGATCGCGAATTGCTGTAACTGCCGCACAACATGTCTTCGAAAGAAATGGGTCCAATCGCACGCCGCGTCAGATTGTGGAGCGCGCAACTTGCCATGCACTGCTCGACCGAAATGCTGCGGCCTGACAGTGGTCGCTTCGCGCAGATCCTTCTTTGGATACGATCCGTTCATGACGGCCTGTGATGCGACGCAATGCTGCGAGATGTTTGGCTCCTCTGTCGCTAACTGGCGCCAAAGGCAGGCTGCGCCAACACGCCCCGTGCATGCTCGCTGTTCAGACAGTTCGGCAAATGAAGACCGCTGATCGAGGACGGTCTCGGGCGCTCAAGCTCATTCTTCCGGCAGGACGGTCGTGCTGCCGCTTGCAATCGTGAGCGATGCGGTGGTGACCGATCACAGGCCTCAATCGCTTTGGCTCCTGACCTATTACAAGTGTAGCACAACGTTCCTCAATCTCTACCGCGATCGAGGGACGTCAAGAAGCCGACGCGGCTGCGCTTGACGAGGCTCTTGCTTGAAGTTGCGCAAGCTCGTGCTGAGCTCAAGGTCAAGAGAGAGAGAGAGAGAGAGAGAGAGAACGGTATTACGCCAGGGAATATTAGCGCGGCTGTCCCGTCTCGTCGCCGACTTGCTCAGGGGGCCAGTTTACTGGTCCCGGGTAACCAGAAGAGCTGCACAGGCAATAGTCGTCGCGAACGTGCTCGTCGTCAGCGGAGCAGAACATGAGTGGAGCAAGGTCAGCTCGACCACGCTCTGACCCGGTTGTTTTCCTGACGCATAAGGTCCCCAAGAGCCTTAACGAAGCCAAACCCATCTGGCAGTAGAGGTGCAAGCGCCTTATTGCTTGGTCGACGGCGCCAACTCAGCCCGCAAGTTGCGTATCGCCTCGTTTGCCAGATTCAAAGTATTCCGTTCGCCGTTCCTTATCGAACACTCAAGAAAAGTGCGCAACCGGCTATGAAGGACCGTTTTGAGATTGTGCGCCAGCAACGGATCCTTCTCGACAAAGCGCCAAGCCTTATCAAATGCGACGCTCACGATAGCATCTGGCGCCTGCACTTGCTCGGATAAGAACTGATCCATCTCAACACTCCTCGAAGTCCTGATACAAGGAAGTACCTTGCCAAAAGCGAACAGAGAGTCTGGCCTGTCCCAGCAAGTAAGACATCAGGGCCCCGGCCCGCTTGCGTATCGAGCTGCTCTCGGCGCTTCAATGAAGCCTATATAGATGTTTGTTGAAGTTCCGATGACCGAACGTCGTATTGCCATGCGCAATTCGAATAATTCTGAAACGGGTGAAGCGAGCACGCGTTGTTCGCGCGATTCGTAGCCGCAGTGCTCTTGTTGCTTGGCATCGGTCAATAGTTGTGGCTCATCTTCCTGCAATCGGAAGATCGGCGCCATGCCAATCACGACTAGAGCTGAACATGATGAAAACGGACCGTTCAGCTCCTTTCGCAGTCTCAAGCTAACAAGCGCTCTAATCGCAACTGCTTGTCATGTCGTTTCTGGAATCCTGTGGCGTTTTCCGAACGCGGCTTGTTCGCTTTCTGACATGTGTCCGCGGCCCGTCGTCCTGTTGCTCGACCCGGCGCGTGGCCTCCTGCTCTCGGTGCGAGTTTTGCTCCAGGTGAGTCGCACTAGAGAAGGGAGCGAGATGCAGCGGCAATTGCGATGCTCTCTTGCCGAATTCGCTGTCGTCCGGCAAAGGAATGTGGGTGCCATTCGTTGCGCGTTTGTAGGAGACAATGCCGCAACGAGGGCCGAACGCATTGAGGGATCACAAGTGGTGATAGACGTGCGATGTCTCGCACGCATGTGTTGGGTTGCGCTTTCCCCCGCTATCAGCCCTTGGAGTTGGCCGCAGGCGTTTTAGACACCATAGCTATCAGGTACTCGAAGAACAGCAAGGTCTAGCTGGATCGAATGAAACTGTGTCATCTCCGGCGCGAGGTGGTTTAATAGGGCGAGCCTGCTTTCGAGCATGGTGGCGAACAGTTGCGATATGGAAAAGCCAGCGGAACCGGCGCGCTTACGGGACGGTGAGCCCATAAACGCCAAGTCGTCGATCCCTGGTGCGTTCGGCCGTAGCAGTCAGCCCAGCGATAAACGTTCGATAAGCGCGCCATCAACCGCAGAAAAAGCCAAATGAAATCTCAGTCCGCTGCTGCACGTGACAGAATTAGCTTGGCGATCTTCATTTGGTTGGCGGGAGTTCGCAGCTCTGCCGGTAATGCCGCTACGGCCTGATCGAGAAGGCGTCCCAAAACCTGGAGGTCTTCTGGGTGGTAAACGCCACGGTCTCGCGACAGCCGCGCTGTTCGCAGGTCGCCGGTGCGGCCACCGGTTCTCGTATCGCCGAGTTGGCCGAGCTCCAGTTCTGCCGTAATCATTTGGTTCGTGAGTGCGTTAAGCAGTCGGATCGCTTCGAGCTCGTTGCCTTCTTCGCGTATGAGGGCGGCCACGATGTCAAGTTGCACGTCGATGCGATCCTCGAGGTCCTGTATGCGTGAATTGGAAGGGTCAAGTTCCACTGTGTTGCTCCAAGTTAAATGCAGGGCAGTAACGGTTGTGTCGTGCTTCCCCGTTCGCGAGACGGCAGACGCGGCGCTAGAACGAATGGCTGCTGCACAAGGCAAGGTGCGCACGCATGGTCGCCGAAGGGAGAGGGTGGCAGGCATGTGCCGCGAAAGGACCGCCAAGGCGGAATCGAGGGGATAGAACGCTGCGAACAGCGTTGTAGATGGCCCGTCATTTGATTGGACCGTCGAGCCGGTCCAGCGCGTCGGGTAGTGGCAGTGACTCCAGCCAGCGGGGACACCGCTGATGACGCAAGTCGAGAAGCGCCGCCCGAACTGCTGCGGGATCGCTTGCCGCGTGTCATAGCGATCCAGACGTAACCAGAGGCCTTGCCAGGCAGAGTGCCATACGGAGCGCTTGGCGCTGGACGAAGCTGTTGCTGAAGATGCGCCGTTAGCTGGTCCAGACCGGTCTCCTCATCATGCCAGACAATGATGTCCCAGTCCATGCCAGGCAACCCAGAAATAACATCCGCTACATACGTCTGCGGTTTCTCTCTGCATTCGTTGACAGGCCATGCCTGGCACGCTGAGGGTGCGGATGGGCTCCTGGAAGCTGCGCGCGCTAAGATACAAGACCGGCAGATCGCGCACGTCCACGCCTCGTTCCGATAATGATGTAAGGATTGCTGACAAGGCATAACCGCATCGGGATATGGTCGAAGAGCGCCGGCGCATAGAATGAGATGAGGTAGCGTCAGTCTGGAGGAAGTGGTTGAGGGTGCCGCCCGCCGACGAAGGCCGAGGACGCAAGCAGAGTGAGAATCCACGATCACACGACGTACGGGGGTGGGCAGTAAGATCGCGTGGCTGGTCTCATCACACGGATCGACATCAGTGCCCCGTCCTGGCCGTAGGATACGTGTCTTGCACTTAGCGCAGTCAGATAGCTGACCGCACTGCTTTGCTTGAAGGCCGCGACAGCGGCGGATTGTCGACGCTGCCCGCCTGGTGAGGGCGAAAAGTCCAGCCCGCACCGGTGGAGCGGGCAGTTCGCCTGCCCGAACTCTATGCAGCGCACGCATTTACCCTGGCCAAGCAGTGTGAGAGCCGATCTTCTTGGAGGGCTTAGTATGATGGCAAAGGGGGAGGCGACAACGCGATAGATTGCCGCGCCAGACGTTGCGGCTGGCCATCCGACCGCATCTGCGCCGCACGTGCGTCGATTTCAAAGATTGAGGGGTGTCGTTGGGGATGCAGCCAGGAAAAGCTTGGATTGGCCTGCGACTATGCTGAAAGCAAGAAGGATCCATTGTCACACGACATTCGTGAAATGTGCTTTCCGGAAACCGGGCGATCGACTTATGGGGTATTTGGCTGAAATTGGTAAAATCGAAAGTGTTGATGGGATGCATCGAGTTCGTGGATAGCGCACGCGAGTAATCTCACCGCCTACATCGAAAGCGGATCAATTAGTTTTTTCCCGCCGTCTTGGTTCAGTGAGCTTAAGAGCTTTCAGGCGAGACTGCTGATTCGTTGATGACAGGCCGTGATTGAGAAAACAAAAGGTCGCAGCGGTGCCCCCTCGAATACCTTTAAATTGGACCCCCAGATGTCACGAAGTTCCAAACTCCTCGATCGCCGCAAGCCGAAGAGAAGGCCATGGAATCTCGACGGCGACTATCCACCAGCTCCGGCCTCCCGCAGATGCAGGATGACCCTGAGCAATCGCGGGCCTTCATTGAAAAGGCCCGCGAGATCGAAGAGGACGAAGAGCGTTCGGCTAGGTTGACAGTCCCCTTCATCCGACCACCTTCCTCGATGTAGGTGCCACTATAGCGAGGTTCCCAGCGTCGATTCCGACAATCTTGCCGTTGCCGACGTAGACGGCACCGCCGCCAGTTCCGCCCATGCCGACAAAGTTCATTGCGTAAAGCGCGCTCACAACGAAGAATTCCCTTCAGCAGAGCTTCATGTGTCGAAGCAAGTAAGAAGCGCAGCCCGAAAGATTGACCGGTTGATCGCTGCCATTGAGGCTGACCATCGCCTTTGCGCCCAGGGCAAGCGACGACCAAAATCGCAACCAGCTTCGGATATAATCTCAGCGCGTCGGTCTACTTGCCAAATGTATGATTCCCCAATCTAGACATTATCCGGCAAAACTATCGAGAATTTCAGCTTTGATTGCTGTTGCGGTGTACAGGGAAGTCTCCAGCGGAAGGTTTCCGAATGCAAGCTGGCAAAGCAGGTAGTTGGCACCTGCCTCTTCCATCTGGTTAAGAAGGAGCTGTCGGACGGAAGCTGGCGTTCCGACGACGCACAATTCGCTCTCAAGCGCTGCATCGAAGGTCAGCGGGAGGGCGGGCGGTGTCGGAATGGCATTCAGCTCGTAAAGAAACTTGAAGCTCTCCAGCCATCGTCGATACGCAGTTTCGGCCGCCGCATGAGCGTCCTGGTCAGATTTCGCAATCACAACCATGCGGACCAGCCCGAGAAATGGCTCGCGACCGTGGGCGGTTGTATTGTGCGCTCGATGGGAGCGGTAGGCATCCGTAACGCTCCGGACAACACAGGCGCGGCCTATGCACGCCAGATTGACGCCATTTGCAGCGGCCCACTGCGCCGTTTCGACCCGATTGCTCGCGATCCAGGTCGGCGGATATGGACGTTGATGAGGCCTCAAGGTTAAGGGTATGTCCTTCAGCTCAAAGTGGTGTCCCTGATAAGATAGCGTATGCCCCTTCAGCGCAATATTCAGGATTTCGCTGGCTTCCGTATAACGGCTTGGTACGGCGTCTGCACTGATGCCGAAATAGCTCCATTCAATCGGCTGGGAGCCGCGGCCTATCCCGAGCTCGAGCCTGCCGCCGCTCAATTGGTCAAGCATGCAGATCTCTTCGAATGCGCGCAATGGATGATAAAGGTTGAGCAAAAGGACGAGCGGACCGAAGCGTAATCGCCGGGTGCGCTGCGCGACGCTTGATAGAAACAGGTTCGGCGAGGGCCCTCTGCCATGAGGTGTGCAGTGGTGTTCGGCCAGGTGATAAGCGTAGAAGCCGAGGGAATCGCAGACCTCCGCCAGCTTGAGACGATCTTCATATTGTCGTGCGGCATCTCGGCCGTCGTCATCCAAATGGTCGAAAATGCCGCACGTTAGTCTTGAAAGGCCACTCTTCACTCGATCAATCTCCGATTATGGGCTAGGTGGCGAGTCCTGGTTGCTTCATGCCGTCGCGCTCAAAGAGGTCTCGTTCGTCATTTGACCGCTTAGGGCGTTTCCTTTTGGGTGCGTGGATCTGATTGCACGGTGTGATTGGCTCACGAGAATGCGCAGATGGCGGCCCGGCCGTTACTTTGACTGGCGAAGCGCCTCCACACCAAGCATGTGCTCGACCAGAAGCATCGATAGCTTGGCGTTCTCCTCTTCCTGGGCCTTCAACCGCTTGGCCGCAGAAACGTCCATGCCGCCAAACCTGGCACAATTGTAGATGGCCGCTTCAGAAATGCTGTGCCTGCCTGCCAGATCAGCTCGGTACGGCTACTATTTGTCTATCGTCAGACGTAGCGCCTCCTTCAGGTCGACATCGGGTAGGTCTGCGAGCGCTGCAGCGAACGCTAAAAACGCTCCAAAAGCTGCAAGTATAAGAGAGCTTGCGAGTATCGCTGCTCCAACGTCATGAGGGCGTCTCATCATCCGTGTCACTTTGAGTTTGGGGAGACGGCGTTGATGCCGATCAGTTCTGCTGGACAGTTTCAACACGGCCGTCGCGCCAGCGGTAAACCAGAAAACCAGGAGCCGCGTTGTCTCCCTTTGTATCGAACCGGACTGGGCCAATCACGGTGTCGATCGGCCGTGAACGAAGTGCACTGGCGACGCGCGCAGCATTGAAGGAGCCGGTCCGGTTCACCGCTTCTGCCCATGCTTGCACGGCTGCATAGGCGTAAAGCGTGTAGCCTTCAGGGGACAGGTTGGAAGCTTGGAGTCCGGCTACCACGCCGGCCGCATTGGCATTCCTGGCGGGGTCCGGCATGAAGGTAAACAATGTGTCATTCCCAGCGCTGCTGGTAATGGCCCAGAATTCAGAGGTCATCAACGGATCGTTCGCCATGACGATGAGTCCCGCTCCTGCTTCTGATGCCTGGCGTACAAACAATCCGATTTCGGTATGATAGCCGCCGATATAGGCAACGCGCACCCGATCCTTCTTCATTCTTGAGACCAGCGCCCTGTAATCCTTTTCACCGGCTACATAGCTTTGCCGAATGACTTGTTCACCGAATCCCTGAAGCTGTGCCTCAACCACGTCGGCAATACCCTTGCCTGCAGTGCTCTTGTCGTCGAGCACCGCGATCTTGTGGTTAGGATAGTTCCTGTGAATGTACTCAGCGGCAACGGTGCCCTGTTGGTCGTCGCGGCCGCAGATCCGAAAGACAGTCTCAAGGCCGCGCTCTGTTAGCTGAGGATTGGACGAGCCAGGTGACAGCTGAACGATGCCTGCTTCGGCGTAGATGTCGGAGGCCGGGATCGACGAAGAGGAACAAAAATGGCCAACGACCAACCGAACCCGCTCTGTTGTGAGCTTATTCGCGACCGCGACAGCTTGCTTCGGGTCGCAGGCATCGTCGGCGACACTCAATATCACCTTGGTATCGGGAAGTAGGCCCGAAGCATTCAATGCCTCGACCGCCGCAGCCGCACCAACGCGCATTTGCGCGCCGAACGCAGCGCTGCTTCCGCTCATTGGGCCAGCCACGGCAATATTGACCTCGGAGCCGCGCGCAGCCGAGGCGAGGGCGCAGAAGAGAAGCGCTGCACTCGCAGCAGAAGCGTAACGCCCATTTAACATTGTAGAGCTCCCAATGCTCACCTGAAGTGAACCGCAAGCAGCTGTGATCAGACGTGCCTGCAGGTCGAAGCCGCCTGCCAAGCGAAGCGTGCGTTAAGTCGGCCAGATGCGACCACGGTAGAGCCTACAATTTGACGTTACGTGCGGTTCAAGCCCCTTCTGAAGGGAGCCTCGATCAATGCGTCAGGGAGCGCAGGTCGGAGAGGCGATGACGATCTGTCAAGTGACCGTAAAACTGTCGACCCGCATCAGAGCCGCCGATCAACCAAGCGTCATCGCTTTTTCAGCTTGCCAAGGCCGATCGGCAATCCTGTGCGGAGCCAGCCATGAGGACATCAGTCCGGCTGATCCTCCAACCCGCCAAGGGCGAGATCGAGATATTGCATGAGGCAGGGATCCCAACCAGCCAGACTACGGGGGGCGCTTAATCGTGCAAGTACCTTCAGAATCATCGAAACGCGTGAATCGGCCCCGGCGATTTCGCTGATCAGCAAGCGTGCTGCAGTTGCGACGGCCTTTGCCCGCTCGCCGCAAGGGTGCTCGCCCCGATCCATACAATCACGCAGGTCGTCGCGGATCCGCCGCCACCGCTCCTCGCGATCTGCAGCTGACTTGCAGGTGCATCGGGACGTCTGACTACGCGTCTCGACCCGCGACATCGCATTCAGGGTGGCAGGCAGCTCATCCACACTGACCTGGCTCTCGCTGTCGATGGTCATGTTGCGCAAACGGTCGCGCAGCAGAGTTGCTCGAGCGACTTGAAGTTCTATCCGCTCTAGATGTTTGCGCAGCAGGTCGATGAGTGAGGTCGAGCCCTCCATAGCTTTGCGGATCTCGACAAGGGAGAAGCCAAGCTCACGTAGCGCGCGAATCTGGTGAACCCGCTGCACGCTTTCACGGTCGTACATCCGGTGGCCGCCGTCAGTACGCTCTGAGGCTGCTAGGAGCCCCGTGTGTTCATAATGATGCAGCGTGCGTACCGTTACTCCGGTCGCCTCTGCAAGTTCGCCAATGCGCCATCGACGCCTTCGTGGTGTAGCTTTGCTCATGTTGTTCAATTTAAAGCCTACAACCTGACGTCACGTATGATTCAAGCTATTTCAAAGCTCTAGCTGGATCGTCTTCCATTCCAGCGCGAGAATGGTGACTATCCTCAGAATGCCGGGGGATCAACCCTGAGAGGAAATGGTGATCAACAAGTTCGTCAGGCATGCCACTGCCAGCCGCGGTACGCTCCAGGATGAGTTTGGCGATTGCTGTGCGATTTTCCGGATTTCGCATCGATGGGGGTAGCGCAGTGACCGCGCCATCATAAAGGCTTCCCAGGACGCTTCCGGATCGAACACCCCGCTGCATTGCTCCAACGTCAGCTCCTTGTTTGTCGTTGCGTCAGGGCAGCGCACGTCGTCAAGACGTTTGGCTGCGGTAGGGCCAAAAGAAGTCAGACCGGCGGCGCACAGCGACGAGGGTGCGATGTACTCCAGGGTGATGCGACAGGGCAACACGCGTGCGAGTTGCTTGCTTCGACAGCGCAAGAGATCGTGGTCATATGCATGATCGATGACCACCACGCTCACTGTGGATGGTGGTACGACTCCGAAGCAGCCGAATCGTCTCCCTCATCGGGAGCCACTACTGATTCGGAGAGTTGACGACGACAGTCCCCGTGCCGATCCTAGCTGTATCGAGCCAGGTGCGCACGGCGGCCGGGGTTGCAACGCAAGGCCTGGCTTGGCAGTGAACGCGTCGCTCCGTCCCTGTCTCTAAAACCAGGCCAACAGTCTGAGCCGCCGCTCGCATGTCGAGCCTAATGCCAACATGCGAAAGAGCGACACAACGTCGTCATGATAGCCGTCCGCTGCGAGGACCTATATCCAGCGACAATGAGTTCGAGCGAGCGAGCCTGAATTGTGTGCGTTGAGACATGAGGTTCGCAGCCGTTGCGAACGTCCTTACGACAAAGGCGAGACAGATCGTGCGAAATCTCCGGCAGTATCCGCTCGTTCCGAAGTGCAGATGATGGAGGGCTCTTGTGCAGTTGCCATGCGGGTGGCCTCCTGCAACAATATCTCTCGCATCCAGAGGCTTTCCGGGTCGCTGTTGTGAAGCACGGGCCATTGGACTGCCTCAGTGAAGGCGGGGAATGGCTGCGGAAGCTCGGCAATCCGAAGGGGCATCGTTCTTTGGAAATGCTTTACGAGCCCTAATGGCATCGTCCCTATGCGGTTCGTGTCTACCAGCAGGGGCGGGATCATGCTGAAGCTCTGCACGAGAATGTCGATGCGCCGATTGAGGCCGAGATCGAGTAAAAAGGATTCCTCGATCGGCGTCTTGCGCGCAGCTCCGAGCTTAACCGCAACGTGGCCCATCGACATATACCGATCAAATGTAAGCCGCGGCAGTAGGTGGCTGTTCGTGCAGCAGCCTACGCAGACGAGTCTCTCCTCGAATAGGGCCGCCCTGGGGTGCGCGCTGGACATGAATAATTCCGGCAGGATAACAAAATCGACTTCGCCGCGGCGGAGAAGCTCATCGTGCTCATCGGTGAGCGCCACAAGTTCGAAGCTGACGGCGGGTGCTTCTCGCGCGACGCGCTCCACGACATTTCGGAAGAATACGACTGTTATGAAATCAGAAAGGCCGATCCGGAATCGCCGATTCGATCGAGCTGGGTCGAACACGTCCCGCGCCATAATTGAGAGCTCAATGTGCATTAGAGCCTCGCGCACAGGAGCTGCGAGTCCTTCCGCGCGTGAGGTCGGGACAAGTTCCCGCCCCCTCATCCCAAACAGCTCATCACGGAAATAGGAGCGCAGCCGGGCAACGGCTGCGCTCATGGCCGGCTGACTGAGGTTAATCTTGCGTGCCGCTGCGGTGAGGTTGCGCTCGGTCATTAGAGCATCCAGTGCGACGAGAAGATTTAGATCTAGACCTTTGAAACGCATTCTTCTTATCCGGCACAAACGTCCTTGCAGCGCATACGACGAGCGG
Organism: Bradyrhizobium sp. Rc2d; assembly: GCF_900099855.1. Classification (NCBI taxonomy): domain Bacteria; kingdom Pseudomonadati; phylum Pseudomonadota; class Alphaproteobacteria; order Hyphomicrobiales; family Nitrobacteraceae; genus Bradyrhizobium; species Bradyrhizobium sp. Rc2d. The sequence goes on from NZ_FNCU01000009.1 coordinate 155,594, forward strand.
CGACGGCTGCGTCTGAAGCGGTCCTATTGGCTCGCCGAATGGACTTCTGTTCCATCGTGCGATCGCGTAAAGACGCTCGCGAAGTGACCGCAAGAATGGAGAGCAACGCGGTAGGCCGATCAGCAGCGGCCGGAAACCGTCAGGAGTCCCGAAGCTGATCGGTCTCGCCGCTTCCGGCAGGCCCGGTCAGTTCGTTAATGGCAGATCAACCCCAGTGTCCGGCCAGCGCCGTGAGTTCGCCAAGGCGCCCCGTCGACGGCCGCGTAGCGCAGCGTTAGTCACGGCGATTAACCTACAACCTGACGCAGTGTGCGGTTCAAGCGGTTTTATCGGGCAAGCTAAACATTATTGTGCTGGAGGAGGCGTGTTCTGCCGCGTAGTGCCTGGCCTCACCTGTTTGCAGTGCAAGCGCATCCGACCACACCTGCGAGGTCACCACGCTCACAACTCGGCAAGTCTTTGCGACCGATCGCCGCATCGAGGCGGTCTCTGGCAGCTTCGCCCCAGAGACGTTGAAGTGACGAAAGGGGCCGAGCACGTCGAAGGAGTTATAGCGTATTTGAAACGTTCCGAGCGCGGCTTATGGCGAGCCTAGCAGCGCCGGCGAGTTGGAGGCTCCTGATGCCCAGATGCCATGTTGGACGCCTCCTCCAGCAATATCCGCCGCATCCAAATGCTCGCCGGGTCGGTATTGTGAAACGCAGGCCACTGCAAAGCCTCGGTGAATGTGGGCAGGGGAAGCGGTGGCTCGACGATCCGCAGTGGCATCCGCTTTTCGAAGTGTCTGGCGAGCCGTAAGGGCATCGTGCCGATCCGGCCCGTGTCCAACAATATGGGCGGAATCAGGCTAAAGCCCTGCACAACGACTTCAATGCGTCTCTTGAGGCCGTGCTCAAGCAAAAACCATTCTTCTAGGTTTGGTCTCAGGGCTCGTCCGAACTTGGCCGTAACATGCCCCATCGAAATGTATTTTTCGAACGTAAGCTGCCGCGATAGCTGCTTGTTCGCGCGGCATCCCACGCATACGAGGGTCTCCTCGAACAGCGTCGCCTTAGGGTGCGCGCTCGACATGAACAATTCCGGCAGAATGAGAAAGTCGACCTCGCCGCGGCGGAGCAGCTCATCGGGTTCATCGGAAAAGGGCAGCAATTCGAACCGCACCGCGGGAGCTTCCTGCGCAACACGGTCCACGATTCTCCGAAAAAAGACGATTGTCATGAAGTCGGAGAGAATGACCCTGAAGCGTCGGCTCGACTGAGTCGGGTCGAATGCGTCCCGTGATATGATCGAGAGTTGGATGTGCAGCAGGGCCTCGCGAACCGGACCTGCAAGCGCCTCCGCGCCAGGTGTCGGGACGAGCTCGCGACCTCTCATGGTAAATAGTTCATCGCGGAAATAGGTGCGCAGCCGCGCGATCGCAGCGCTCATAGCGGGCTGGCTCAGGTTAATTTTGCGCGCCGCCGCTGTGAGGTTGCGCTCCGTCATCAGAGCATCGAGCGCAACGAGAAGATTTAGATCAAGTCCCTTGAACCGCATGTTGTGAGTCTATCCATCGTGTGGATGTGTTCTATCGAAACAATCGATTTTACCAAACTGCGGGATGTTGGATAGCAAACATCAGTTTGGAAAAGTAATCAGGCATACCACGATGGCTGCTGGTCGCTCCCGCGGGCTCAGAGAAAAACTTCTGGACGTGCGAGCAGCACGCCGCATCCGTTTCGAGGGCGGCTATGGGCGCGCCGTGCGAGCCGCGTCGATTCTTCTCAGCGCGAAGCTCGCTCAATGGGACACCAGGCGGATCCCGATAAACCTTGGTTTGCGTATTCCATCCGTTTCCATATTGGAGGTTTACTCGCGTACACTTGAGAGCGCGTTCAGCCTCATTCTAGTGTCGCGAAATAGCGGCAGGCGCAGATTGCGGATGCCAAGCATTTCAGGCGAGTCTCCAAATGGCTCGCCTGTTCACCGCATTCAGGGCGTGTCGAAGATGCATAAGAACCAGTTTGATCTGATGCCGCTCCGATGCGCCATCGATGAGGCCCCGCGCATCGATGGCCTGCCTTCAGACGTCAAAACGTCGACCGCGATGCTGGACGAGGCGGAAAACTTCGGTGGTGCAGACAGATTCTGGCTAGCCGAATCGCTTCGTCGGCATCTTCCGGCCTATCGCGCGCAGGGCATTGGTCGGGTGACGACGCGAACCATGCGATCGCTTCATCGCGAGAGAAGGCGCGAGGCGCGGTGCAGGCGAGGGGTGCCGAGCTCCGACGGGGCATGGCAGCGCATTTCAGTGTGGATCGGCGCTTTGGCGGGTAGCGAGTTCACGTGACCACCTCCGCTCTTAATTCCACTGGCGCAAGGAAGCCCGCCATGAACATTGCCGTATCCCGGACTGCGGAAGCTCCTTCTGCACGCGCTCAAGTGCAGTGGAGCCGTCGCTGGGAAAACGAATTGCAGCTCACCGATCATGCCGAACTCGCCGAGTTCTTCCGCAAGAGTTACGGGCCGACCGGTGCGTTCAATGCGCAGCCATTTGAGGGCAACCGAAGTTGGGCCGGGGCGAGGCCTGAGGTCCGCATTATCGGTTACGACGCGCGCGGGGTAGCCGCTCATGTCGGGCTACTACGCCGCTTCATCAAGATTGGCGGGGTCGATCTACTCGTTGCCGAACTGGGGTTATATGCGGTGCGTCCGGATCTCGAAGGGCTGGGAATCAGCCACGCAATGCGCGTGACGTATCCGATACTGCAGGAGCTTGGGGTTCCATTCGGCTTCGGTACGGTTCGGCCTGCGCTTGAGAAACATATGACCCGACTGGTCCAAAGGCAGGGGCTCGCCACCCTCATGTCTGGCATTCGCGTCCGCTCCACGCATCCGGATGTCTATCCCAGTTTGTCACCGATCCGCATCGAAGACGTGATCGTGGTCGTTTTCCCGGTTGGACGCTCGATAAGCGAGTGGCCGGCAGGGACGATCATCGATCGGAACGGGCCTGAGCTGTGAAAGCGCTTTTCCCCCTATCTGCTGTCCGCTGCGACTACGCTGACGTGAGCGGAAGTCGCCCTGTCTATTTGACCTTTGACGATGGGCCAAATCCATTTTGCACGCCAGAGGTGCTCGATGTGCTGGCGCAACATCGGGTTCCGGCGACGTTCTTCGTGATCGGCACGTACGCGGCCGACCAACCTGAACTCATTCGACGAATGATTGCGGAAGGGCATGAGGTTGCGAACCACACGATGACGCATCCAGATCTATCCAGATGCGGACCTGCGGAGGTGCACGATGAAGTGCTGACGGCGAGCGAGGCGATCCGTTTGGCGTGCCCACAGGCCTCGCCCAGGCACATGCGAGCACCTTACGGCATATGGACACAAGAGGTGCTCGCTATGTCAGCGAGCGCTGGTCTCACAGCTGTGCACTGGTCGGTCGATCCGAGAGATTGGTCCCGCCCCGGGGTCGATAGAATTGTGAATTCAGTACTGGCGAGCGTTCGCCCGGGTGCAATCGTGCTCCTGCACGACGGATATCCTCCCGATGAGGAGAGACTGTGCACTGATGCCACGCTGCGTGATCAGACCACGATGGCGCTGTCATATCTGATTCCGGCATTACAACGGCGCGGGTTTGTAATCCGTCCACTTCCTCAACTTCACTGAACAAAAACTGAGACCCTATGGACCTGCTCGCTACAACCAGCGCTGTCGCCGTTTCGTCTTATGCGCTGCTCTCGACTATCTACAAAAGCGCGCAAGCGCTTTATGCCCAGCCGACGATTAACTCATCGCTGCAGGACAAGCCGGTACAATCCGAGGTGGTCCTTCCCACTGTGGACGTCATCGTGCCGTGCTTCAACGAGGATCCAAACACGCTCGCCGAATGTCTGGAGTCGCTTGCGAATCAAGACTATGCCGGAAAGCTACAAGTCTATGTGGTCGACGACGGATCTGCAAATCGCGACGTTGTCGCGCCTGTACACAAGATCTATGCAAACGATCCGAGATTCAGCATCCTCTTGCTGGCAAAGAACGTTGGGAAGCGCAAGGCGCAGATCGCTGCAATACGCAGCTCATCCGGGGACCTGGTGCTCAACGTGGACTCGGATACGATACTTGCTGCTGACGTTGTCACGAAGCTTGTATTGAAGATGCATGACCCGCAAGTCGGTGCGGCCATGGGTCAGTTGATAGCGAGCAATCGCAGCGAAACCTGGCTGACCAGGCTGATCGATATGGAATACTGGTTGGCGTGCAACGAGGAGCGCGCGGCACAGGCTCGTTTCGGTGCCGTCATGTGCTGCTGCGGCCCATGTGCTATGTATCGTCGCTCCGCGCTCGCCTTGCTGCTTGATCAATACGAAGCGCAATTCTTTCGTGGGAAGCCGAGCGATTTCGGCGAGGATCGCCATCTAACGATCCTCATGCTCAAGGCGGGGTTTCGAACCGAATACGTCCCGGACGCAATCGCAGCAACAGTCGTCCCGGACAGTCTTGGGCCATATCTGCGTCAGCAACTCCGCTGGGCGCGCAGTACCTTTCGGGACACGTTTCTTGCATTACGCCTGCTGCCAGAGCTCGATGGCTATCTGACGCTAGACGTTATCGGGCAAAATCTCGGCCCGTTGCTTCTCGCCCTTTCATCCCTGGCTGCGCTCGCGCAGTTCCTAATCGGCGGCTCTGTACCCTGGTGGACGGGATTGACGATTGCAGCAATGACAATGGTCCGGTGCAGTGTGGCAGCCCTTCGTGCTCGCGAACTGCGGTTTCTCGGCTTCTCGCTCCACACACCGATCAATATCTTTCTCTTACTTCCTTTGAAGGCTTATGCGCTTTGTACATTGAGCAACAGCGATTGGCTATCGCGCAAGGTCGCCAATGTGCCGGCCGAAGGGGAAAAGCAGTCTGTCATCCTGCACCCGAACGCTGGAGGAAGTGCTGCAAGTATAGGGGGAATGTCTTGTACAATTCGTAAGGCGGGGTTTTCGCACGGTCCATCGAGCCTGACAGCGACGGAGAGTGTTTGCGGTCGCGATCGTTCGACTGCCTACAAATAGGTGGTTGTTTCATGACCCTGGACACAAACCATCAGCTATTAGAGCGAGAGTTGGCTGTCGACGATCCATGGCGCCTCGACAGTAGTTCGTTCGAGCAGGAGCGGTACGCGCAAATGCTCCGGATGTCGCGTTGCAACGGAGATGTTGCGCATGCCCTCGAAGTAGGATGTGCAGCCGGTGCATTCACGGACATGCTAGCGCCGCTATGCAAACGACTCACCGTGGTCGATGTCATGCCGCAGGCGATCGAGCGAGCGCGACTCCGGACAAGGAAGTGGTCACATATCACGTGGGTGACCTGCGACATTCAGCGGTTCTCGACCATTGAGCAGTTCGATTTGATCGTCGTGGCCGAGGTTCTTTACTACCTCAAGGACATTGTCGAGATGCATGCGGCTATCCGCAATCTGGTGAGTATGCTTGCGCCAAATGGAGCTCTGATTTTCGGGTCCGCACGTGATGCCACATGTCAACGCTGGGGTCATGCTGCTGGTGCCGAAACGGTGATCGCTCTCTTCAACGAGAACCTATCGGAGGTCGAGCGTCTGCACTGCCACAGCGAGTCGGTCAACGAAGACTGCTTGATCGTCCGCTTCCAGAAACCGGGTCACTCGTCAGAACAATCAAACGTCGGTCACTAGGCCAGGGGGTCGTATGCGCATCTGCGGCATCAAGTTAACACATGACGGGGCAATTGCTGTCGTCGAGGACGGGCGGCTTGTCTTTTGCACCGAGCAAGAGAAGCGCGGCAACAGTCCACGCTATCAGTCCGTCGACAACCTCGATGCAGTCGTGCTCGCCTTGGCGGAGCATGGTCTGGATCCGCGGGATATCGACCAGTTCGTCATCGATGGCTGGGATGGTGAGATCGAGTCGCAGTTCCATGTCAACAGTGGAGCTGTGCCGATCTCATTGAAAGGGGCGCCATATGTCGAGCGCCATGCTGAGGGCCTTCTTGATTCCGTCGACGGCTTTGGTCTGATCCTCGGCGGCAAGGTGTTCCCATATAAGAGCTACCCGCACGTCACGGGCCACGTCGCGTCAGCATATAGCACCAGTCCCTTTGCCAGCGCGGGAAAACCCGCGTTCTGTCTGGTATGGGACGGCTGCATCTTTCCACGTCTTTACTATGTCGAACCTCGGGGGGCGCGACTCATTGGATCCCTGTTTCCGATGATCGGCCATGCCTATGCTGCCGCGGGCCTTCACTTCGGGCCTTACAGGCAGCCGAACCGCTCCAGTTGGGATTTGGGCATCGCCGGCAAGCTGATGGCTTACATCGCGCTTGGCTCTGTCGACGAAAGCATCGTGGCAGTGTTTCAGGAGCTCTATGAAAAGCGCTTCGCGGCCGACACGGAGCAGGCTCGTCGCTACCGCGCTGACATCAACAATGCGGAATCGTCTCTTGCAGCTATTCACGACTTCTTCGAGGCAAGCGCATTGCGCCTGACGGCCAAGCGAGCGGAGGACGTCCTCGCGTCGTTTCATGTGTTCCTGGAACGTCTTCTTGTCAAGGAAATCGCGATGGTTCTGCTGCGGCACTCGTCGCTTCCGGGAGCGCGAAATCTATGTGTCGCCGGAGGTTGCGGTCTCAATATCAAGTGGAACAGCGCGCTTCGTGCGACCGGACTGTTCGATGATGTCTGGGTGCCGCCGTTTCCGAATGACAGCGGCTCGGCAATCGGCGCTGCTTGCGGTGCCATGGCGGCGCAAAATGGCTTCGGGCCATTGGAATGGTCAGTCTACAGTGGTCCGGCCCTGCAGGACAGCGAGCTTCCGTCGGACTGGGCGGCCGCGCCGTGCAGTCTGCGTGAACTTGCGGCGATTCTCGCCGACAACAAGCCGATCATCTTCCTTTCCGGGCGCGCCGAGCTTGGGCCGCGGGCGTTGGGCGGCAGAAGCATTCTTGCAGCCCCGACCTCTCCGGCAATGAAAGATCATCTCAACGACATCAAGCGTCGCGAGCACTTCCGACCGGTGGCGCCGATTTGTCTGGAGGATCGGGCCCCAGAGATTTTCAGCCCAGGTACGCCAGATCCTTACATGCTGTTCGATCACCAGACCCGGGCGGAATGGCGCGACAAGGTCCCCGCTGTGGTCCATCTTGACGGCTCGGCGCGGCTGCAGACAATCTCCCGCAACTCTCCGCACAAAATCGCCGCGCTTCTCGTCGAATTTGAGCAACTCACGGGCATTCCGCTGCTCTGCAATACGAGCGCCAATCTCCACGGGCGGGGTTTCTTCCCGGATGCTGCGGCGGCCTGCCAATGGGGGCGTGTCGAGCATGTGTGGTGCGACGGCCTGCTCTGGACCAAAACAGTCGTAAGGAAGCCCTCGTCGGCTGAACGACTTCTGTCAGCCTAAGAGTGATTATGTCCACCGTAGCAATCGACCTTGCCGGCGTAAGAAAGTCATTCGGCGACAAGATCATCGTCAATGAGCTGTCGTTCTCGGTTGCGCGCGGAGAATGCTTCGGCCTACTTGGGCCAAATGGAGCTGGCAAGAGCACGATTGCGCGTATGCTCCTCGGCATGATTTCGCCGGACGCAGGCAAGATTACGGTCCTCAATGAGCCTGTGCCTTCCCGCGCTCGTGTGGCGCGTGTGCGCATCGGCGTGGTGCCGCAGTTCGATAACCTTGAACTCGAGTTCACGGTGCGAGAGAATCTGCTTGTGTTTGGCCGCTATTTCGGCATGAGCGCTCGCAAGATCGAGGAAGTCGCGCCCTCGCTGCTCGAGTTTGCGCGCCTCGAAAGCAAGGCGGACGTGCGCGTCTCCGAGTTGTCCGGTGGCATGAAGCGGCGGCTGACGCTGGCGCGTGCCCTGATTAATGATCCACATCTACTCGTGATGGACGAGCCGACGACTGGTCTGGATCCGCATGCACGCCACCTGATTTGGGAACGCCTGCGGGTTCTGCTTGCGCGTGGCAAGACGATCCTCTTGACCACTCACTTCATGGAGGAGGCCGAACGCCTGTGCGATCGGCTGTGCGTGCTTGAGAATGGATGCAAGATCGCCGAAGGCAAGCCAGACGCCTTGATCGCCGAGCATATCGGCTGCAACGTGATCGAAATCTATGGCGGTGATCCACATCAGCTCCGTGAGCTGATCAGGCCTTATGCGCGGCACATCGAAGTGAGTGGAGAGACGCTTTTTTGTTATGCGCCATATCCGGGGCAGGTACAGGTGCACCTGCGCGGGCGAGCGGACCTTCGCGTTCTGCAGCGCCCGCCCAATCTCGAAGACGTGTTTTTGCGGTTGACCGGGCGCGAGATGGAGAAATGAGCGATGGGTGAAGGTTATGCGGCGGTAATGCCCGCTAACGCGTACAACTGGATCGCGGTATGGCGTCGAAATTTCATGGCATGGAGGAAAGTCGCTCTTGCATCGCTTCTCGGCAACCTCGCAGATCCCATAACCAATCTGTTTGGCCTTGGCTTTGGCCTCGGACTCATCGTGGGACGGGTTGAGGGGACTTCGTACATCGCTTTTCTGGCAGCGGGTATGGTCGCGATCAGCGCCATGACATCTGCGACCTTTGAAACTCTTTATGCAGCCTTTGCTCGCATGGATGCCAAGCGCACCTGGGAGGCGATTCTGTTCACACAGCTCACGCTTGGCGATATCGTTCTAGGTGAATTGGTGTGGGCGGCTAGTAAGTCCGTTCTGGCCGGGACAGCAATCGGGATTGTCGCTGCCACGCTGGGTTATGCATCCTGGACGTCCATTTTCTGTGCGATACCAACAGTCGCCCTTACCGGCCTTGTCTTCGCCAGCCTGGCAATGGTTGTCATATCTCTTGCGCCAACTTACGATTACTTCGTGTTTTACCAGTCGCTCGTCCTTACCCCCATGGTGTTTCTGTGTGGCGCGGTCTTTCCGACGAGCCAACTGCCCGGCTCTTTTCAGCACTTCGCCGGCTTGCTGCCGCTCGCACATTCGGTCGACCTCATTCGCCCAGTGATGCTTGAGCGCGGCGCCGGCGACGCTGTGCTGCATGTCGGTGCGCTTTGCTTGTACGCTGTATTGCCATTCTTCGTGTCGACGGTACTGTTGCGGCGCCGACTGCTGCGTTGACATGAAATTCCGCGAAAACGCCAAAAGTGAACTGATGCCGTCTCACGATGCTCTTTTGCGATAGCTCGAGGCGACCCGACCTGCCAGAGCAGCTGCTGCATGGCTTGAGGGCTATCGTCCGTTCGCGCCATCAGTGCTGGGGAAGCATAGTCGGAACTCATGAGCATGGCCATGCCTATGCCCGCATGTGAGGGGGCCAGGCTATCCAACGCAGAGGATGGCATCGGGCATCCGACTGAAATTGGGTACGCGACGCAACACCGCTGAGGAAAACACGGAAAGTGTTGAGAGAACGCGGCACATCAGGGATAGCGCTGCTATGAAGTTCTACCGACGCAGCTCGCCGGCACCGCGATTTCAGACGATGACGTCGGACCAGATGATACGTGAGATGTCTGCAATGACGTCTCTTATCCAACCAGGAGCCCGGGAAGAGGCAATGCAGATGCTTAGCGGTTCGATCAATGATCGGTTCGTCGTTTCTCGGCGACGTACGGGATTCGGCGACTGCCTGTGGTCACTGGCGGCAGCCTGGCGTTTTGCAAAGCAGACAGGACGGACGCTAGCCATTGATTGGCGAGGATCTTGTTATCTCAATGAGCCATTCACCAATGCCTTTCCAGTCTTCTTCGAACCGGTTCAAGACATTGCCGGCGTGCGGGTGATTTGCGACGACGAGATCAATCAGTGTTCATTTCCGGGACCGTTCTTCCCGGCATGGTGGAACAAGTCATCCATCGATTGCGTCTATCGCCCGGACGAGCAGATTTTCCGAGAACGCGACGAGCTCGATCAACTGTTCCAAAGCCAGCAAGATAGTGACGCTAACACGGTTGTGTGTGACGCCTGCCTGATGTGGCGCTGCGATCAGGAGGCCGAACGAGAAATCTTTCGGAGCATCAAGCCACGACCTGAAATTCAGGCCCGGATTGATGCCATCTACCGCGAGCACTTTGAGCCGTACAGCGTAATCGGCATTCATGTCCGGCATGGCAACGGCGAGGATATTATGGGGCATGCTCCCTACTGGGCCGACCCGGAGCGCGCCTTGCGACAGGTCCGTAATGCCATTGATAAGGCCCGGGGTTTACCCCACCCAAAGCCCGTGAGGGCGTTCCTGTGCACGGACAGCGCGCTCGTCCTTGAGAAGGTTTCGACTATATTTCCCGATGTTTTCACGATCCCAAAACGGTTCCAGGCGCCTCAGGACGGCCCATTGCACAACGCCGCGTTCGGAGCCGAGGGTGGCTTTTCCGCCCTCATCGAAATGTATCTGCTTGCGCGCTGCGACACCGTGATCCGTTTTCCCCCGACGAGCGCCTTCACGCGCTATGCGCGTCTCTTTGCCCCACGCGTTATAGAATTCGATTTGAACGATCCGAGCCGATTGATCCTGATTGAAGAAACCTCGCAAGAGCTCGTGGCTTCATGAAAGTCGTAGCCCGCTTGATCGATCTGATTGCCGCTCTTTGCATCCAGCAGTACTGGCAGTTCTTTTCGGGGCGGCAAATTTCTGCCCAAAGTGAGACTTCCACCGGAGAACAGAACGATGCGGCGGCCGAATGCCTTCCGCTGAAGCTCGACGTCGACAACAATGGCCTTAACGTGCTGCCGCCGGGCTAAACAGGTGGAACACGTCTTCGTCTTTGCCTTGGGCGGACCGCGACTCGAAGCTAATCGGTGGTCGATCGCGGATGAACATATCGAAAGGTTCTCCGTTCAGCCGGCGAGTTCCGTCGTGGTGGTCGGGCACTCGCTGGTGCGGACGGCGCTCTCGTGATCCACTATGTTGGGCTGAACATTCAGCACACCAGGTCGCAGTCCGGATTCAATCCGCCCGGCGATGTGCCAGTGCTGGACACAGCAGAGCAGGGCGCGATGAAGTCAGCATCAGTTGCCGACGAATCTAACGTACGAAGCTGGTAACGTCAGTTTTCGAGTTGGTGGCTACTGGCCGCGGTCGCGATCCTGATCGATCGTTGCTCTCGACGAGAGGCGCTGGCCATCCGCTGGCTCTTCCGGTTGTGCGATCAGGAAAGAGAGCGCGGCTCGTAGCCTTGTCTCGGCGCAGGCGAGTGCGCTCGCGACATGACGTAGCTGATGCACCATCACTGTCACAAAGCACACGCATCGTGTCTTGAACCCGCCAAGCATTCCGTGTGCGCGACATTAGGACGCAAAACGGAAGCGGATTTATGGGCATCGCAGTGGCACAAACCCTGCTACGCGTGCGCCGGCGCAACAGGAGAGGAGGCGGGCGTGGGTCTCGATCTACAAAATGACGATCTGATCAGAGGCCAGGTGCCCGAAACACAGTTGGGCTGCCTGTTTCACGCCGATAAAGCCCGTGTTCATCGCGGAGAGCAGAAGGCGATGTTGCTGACCGGGGCATCGCGCGGAATTGGCCATGCCACTGCCAAGCTGTTCTCGGAGGCGGGCTGGCGCATCATTTCTTGCGCGCGCCAACCGTTCGACGGCGAGCGATGCCCCTGGGAGGCAGGGAATGAGGATCATGTCCAGATCGACCTCAGTAATCATCGAATGCTGCCGCGCGCGATCACCGAGGTCAAGAAACGCTTGGCCGGTGCACCTTTGCACGCGCTGGTGAATAACGCCGGTGTCTCGCCGAAAACGCCCACTGGCGATCGGATGACGTCGTTGACGACGTCAACCGAGACCTGGATGAGGGTATTCCATCTCAATCTGGTGGCCCCGATCCTGCTGGCGCAGGGTTTGTTTGACGAGCTAAGGGCCGCGTCAGGATCGATCGTGAATGTGACTTCAATCGCGGGCTCGCGGGTGCACCCGTTTGCCGGCAGCGCCTATGCGACCTCGAAAGCTGCGCTTGCGAGCCTCACACGCGAAATGGCCCATGATTATGCGCCGCATGGCATTCGCGTGAATGCGATCGCGCCCGGCGAAATCAGGACGGACATGTTATCGCCCGACACAGAAGCGCGTCTCGTGCCAAGTATCCCGCTGCGCAGAGTGGGAACCCCGGATGAAGTGGCCAAGGTCATCTTCTTCCTGTGCTCGGATGCGGCGAGCTATGTCACGGGGGCCGAGGTGCCGATCAATGGTGGGCAACATCTGTGAATCGGCCAGCCTTGGCGACGCAGCTGACTTGAGCTGCAGCAGCGGTACTTATGTTCTCCGCTGACGACGCGCACACAATCCGCAAAAATGAAATGAAGGCACACTGTAAGTTTACCGTCGTGCCATGAAAAGGTCTTACGGTTCTATGTCATCTCGTCAACACTTGGCCGCTAGATCGAGAGTGACATGCAAAACGAAGCTCGCCAACCCGAACAAGGTATCTGGGAGGATGATCAAAACAAAGGAGACCGCCTCATGCTGCATATCCCGTCCTCACGCGAAAGACCTGCCTCGCAACCTGAGCCGGAGCGTAAGCTCTCGGGGGAGCCGTTGCGTGAGAGCGCGCTGACCTGCATCTTCGAAATATCGAAAATACTCACCGCTCCTTGTCGGCTCGAAGTCACGTTGGCCAACGTTGTTGGTCTTCTGCAATCGTTTGTGCAGATGCGACACGGCATCGTCTCACTGTTCGACGATGACGGCATGCCGGAAATTACAGTGGGCGCCGGCTGGAGCGAAGGCAGCGACGAACGTTACCGGATGCGCCTGCCGCGGAAGGCAATTGACCAGATCGTTGCGACAGACAGGCCTCTTGTCGCCGAGAACGTGGCCGCCGAGCCGGCATTCAGCGCTGCCGACCGGGAAGTGCTCGGCGCCTCCGATGATATGCCAGTATCGTTCATCGGGGTTCCGATTCGCATTGATCCGAAGGTCGTGGGTACGCTGACGATCGACCGTATCCGGGACGATAGGTCGAGTCTCCGGCTGGATTACGATGCGCGGCTGCTCGCCATGATCGCCAACCTGGTGGGACAAACAGTGAAGTTACATCGCTTGTTCGCCTGCGATCGCGAACGACTGATGGCGGAGAAGAACCGGCTGCAAAAGCAAATATTAGAGCTCAGGCAACCCGCTCGGGAGCGCAAGAAGCTACACGCCCATGGGATCATTGGCGATAGTCCGGCGCTGCGCGGGCTGCTCGAGAAGATTGCGGTTGTAGCGAGATCGAACAGCACGGTTCTGCTGCGTGGCGAATCCGGTACCGGGAAGGAACTGGTAGCCAAGGCCATTCACGAATCGTCGTCCCGCGCCAAGCGGCCGTTCGTTAAGCTGAATTGCGCGGCGCTCCCTGAGACCGTCCTGGAATCCGAATTATTTGGCCATGAGAAAGGTGCCTTTACCGGTGCGTTTAGCTCGCGCAAGGGACGCTTCGAACTTGCTGACAAAGGAACGTTATTTCTTGACGAGATCGGCGAGATCTCAGCTCCATTCCAGGCGAAGTTGCTGCGCGTTCTGCAAGAGCAGGAGTTCGAGCGCGTCGGCAGCAACCAGACTATTAAGGTCGATGTTCGAGTTATAGCTGCGACCAACAAAAACCTTGAAGAGGCCGTGGCAAGGAGCGAGTTCCGCGCGGACCTTTACTATCGCATCAGCGTAGTTCCCTTGCTGTTGCCGCCGCTGCGCGAAAGACGCAGTGATATTCCGCTGCTTGCCAGCGAGTTCCTCAGGAATTTCAACAACGAGAATGGCCGTACGCTGACCTTGGAGGCGAGTGCGATCGATGTACTGATGAACTGCGGCTTTCCGGGAAATGTCCGCGAACTCGAAAACTGCATCGAGCGGACAGCGACGTTGTGCGCCGGATCATCGATCGTGAGAAGTGACTTTGCATGCTGCCACGGCCAGTGCCTTTCCGCGATGCTGTGGAAAAGTACATCGGACGAGATGACAGTCCAGCCGGCACCCATCGCGCCGGTGCCTTCGAAATCCATCACTCCGCTACCTCAAGCGACCGCGCCGGTCCCGCCTGTCGGCAGCGAATTGGTCTCACTGGCACCTCCCGGCACAGTCCTCGTAAGTGGCGCGAAAATCGCCGATCGCGAGCGGGTCATTGCGGCCATGGAAAGATCTGGTTGGGTGCAGGCAAAGGCAGCGCGCTTGCTCGGACTAACGCCGCGCCAGATTGGCTACGCGCTAAGGAAATACGGAATCGAGATCAAACGGTTCTGAACGCAAGGACCAAACCGTCCGGGCCACCGCGGTTTGCTGCCAAATGCCGCCTTTTTTTCGCTTGCGGGACCGGACGCTTTCAAGTGCGCTTCGTTCACGATCAGCCGGTCCGTCGCCCGCTCGTGATTGACGGCGGTAATCTGCCGCAAGCTATCTCAGCGTTAATCAGTTGACGCCCCCAGGGGAATAGCGCTGTCGCAGCCCCGACGCGGTGTCGGTGTTCGCTCGTCAGCACACCGGGCTAGGGCGCGCATCGGTCCCGTCTAAACGCTTGTCGTAGCTAGTCGATTCGAAAATCGGATGCGTTGGTACGACACTTGCTGTGCTCCTTGCAGCTGTCGCAACTTTTGGAGCAACTCCGTGCACAATGTCGTCTGCATCAAACAGGTTCCCGACTCTGCGCAGATCCGCGTGCACCCCGTGACCAATACGATCATGCGTCAGGGCGTGCCGACCATCATCAACCCATATGACCTCTTCGCGCTCGAGGCCGCGCTGGAGTTGCGCGATCGATTCGGCGGCGAAATAACCGTCCTTACAATGGGGCCGCCATCGGCGGAAGACTCCTTGCGAAAGGCGTTGACCTATGGCGCCGATCGCGCCGTACTGCTCACCGATCGCTGCTTTGCGGGCTCCGACACCCTGGCCACAACGTATGCGCTAGCGACAGCCATCCGAAAAATTGGTAAGGAATATGGCCCGACAAACCTCATCTTCACCGGCAAGCAGACCATCGACGGCGATACGGCGCAGGTCGGGCCCGGCATCGCGAAGCGGCTGGGCGTATTGCAGCTAACCTACGTTGCCAAGGTCAGATCCTTAGATCTCGCAGCCCATACAATTGAAGCGGAACGACGCTCCGAAGGTGGTGTCCAGGTGCTGCACACGAGGCTGCCCTGTCTCATCACCATGCTGGAGGCAACCAATCAGATTCGGCGGGGCGCTATGGCGGATGCCTTGCGTGCCGCGCGTGCGCCAGTCGTGAAATGGAGCGCGCACGATGCCGGTGTCGAAGACGTCTCCAAATGTGGCCTCAAGGGCTCGCCGACCGTCGTCAAGCGAGTGTTCGCTCCCTCTGCACGGGCTGAGAAGGCGGCGCTGGTTGAGGCCGCCGAGCAACCGGCGCAGGCGTTGATAGACGCTATCTTCAAGCATCAACCGAAGCTCGAAACCGATCTTGCGGCACTAGCCCGTGACGCTTGATCTGGAGAGCTTTGCCGACCATAAATCGAAATGTTCGAAAAAAACACCATCGCCTGGAGGCAGAGTTGCTGGCCGTAGATGCATTCGGGTCTCTTCGGTGGCCGGTACTTAGCTGGACACCAACAACATGTTCGGGCCTCGGGCTGCTATCGACGAGGTCGTACAGTTTACGAACAGGCCGCGACATCCGGAGCATGTCGCGGCCCGGAGTCCCGATTATGGCGCCAAACGGCGCCGGTTGAGCGCGCCGCTGCCGCTGTCCGAAAGCCTCCTGATTGCCTGGCCGCGGACCGTCGGCTTGATTGCCGCGAAACTGTTCGTGCTCTTCATTGCTGGCTACGTACTGTGTCAACGGGTCAGGGCGTGAATACGTAAGGGGGTCTGGTCAGCAACAAGGGCAACCGCCGAGCGTCCACACTGCTGTGCCAGGACTATTTTGCACCCTGGGACTGAGCTTGCTGCCCACCGATTTCTGCTACAGCTAACGCGCCACCGCGGAGAGCGAGGAGTCCGCATCGCTGCCGCTGGCGCGCAAATTGGCTTCACGCATCGTCGCGACGTCGAACCCGCCAAGCGGCGGCTTCAGTGCCGCCTGCAACGCCGCATCATGCGCGCGCCGCGGCGCCAGTAGCAGGACCGCATCATAGGGCGGGATCGCCTGCTTGGGATCGGCCAGCGAGGGTATTTCTTGATAACTCCGAAGGCTTTCGGCGCGATCGACTTTGCAGCGCTGCATCATAAGCGTCATGGGCTTTCAGCGTCGTTTCGTTGACCAAACCTCGTCCCCCTTGCCGGCATAATGGAACAAAGACCGCTGTCTCGCCCATGAACGTTACTCCCGGGTCACGGACGGCTCATCGCTGCGATCGAGGTGCCGCTTGCGTATATTATAATTGAGCAGCCAGACCGCGCAGACTGCAATCGGCACGCATGCTGCGGTTAGGTACGACGGCTCGACATGCAGTCCCACATCGTGCGCGCCCTTGGCGAGGTAGCCAAACAAGCTAACCACATAATATCCTATCGCAGCGACCGACAATCCCTCGACCGTGCGCTGCAGCCGAAGTTGTTGTCCCGTGCGCTCGTTGATAGCGTGCAACAGGTCACGATTCTGCCGCTCGATTTCGACGTCGACACGGGTTCGCAACAGATCTGCCGCGCGCGCCAGCTTGGCCGATAGGGCGACCTGACGATCCTCGACCGTCTCGCAGGTTCGCATAGCCGGCGCCATGCGGCGCGCCAGGAACGACGACCAGGTCGGATAGCCCGCGATCTCGCTGCCTTCGATGATGGACAGTCGCGATTGGACCAACTCGTTATAAGCTCTGCTGGCGGCGAAGCGAAACGGGCTTCCGGTCGCGCCTCGTTCGAAGGAGGCGGCCAGCGCGGTCAGTTCGGCAAGCAGATGGTTGTTGAGTTTCAATCCCTCCGCGCCTTGCATCCCTTCGAGCACCTCAATAAGACGTCGATCAATACGATCGAGGAATGGGCCGAGCTCAAGAGCTGCTGATAGACCAAGTAGCGCCAACGGACGATAGGTCTCGATTTCAAGGAGCCGTTGCACCAATGCGCCCAGATTGTGTGGCGTCATTCCGAGGTCGCAGACGAGTATTTTGGTGAATCCGTTTTCGTCGACGCGAAAATCAGAGGCCATAACACTTGCTCCTCCCTTTACGCGCGCCATGGCCAGGCTGCTCTTGTCGAAAAGCTGTTCCGCTCGCCTCGCTGGGGAGGTGTGCCTCTCTACATCCAGCTTGATCGCGACTAGTAACTGCCCGTCCTGCCGTAAGGCGCGCATCAGGGATTGAACGGTGCCGTGGGCGTCATCGAAGTGGCGAGCGGCTGGACCATTCCCGGTGTTCCATATCCAGGTAAATGTCGCAAATTCCGAATGTTGCTCCCAGCGAAGCACGACGGGCTCGATGGCTATCTGATGATGTTTCGCCGAGAGGTCTGGCGCTGGAACGTCGTGCTCCCGGCAAAATGCGACGAAGCGGTGGCGATCGCTTGCGGCCGCTTCGCCCTTCGCAAGAAATGCGAAGTGGATCATACTGAACGGTGCGACGAGTTGCGTGAATGGGCGCGCGTGCACTTCCGCGAGAACGGCATCGCGTTGCGGATGAACCGTGAACTTACTCAAATCGAGTTTATCGAGCATTGTAGCGCCTTGCTTCAGAATCAGCTCACAACCATCAGTGCTGCCGCAAGCGGCAATAGCGGCGGCACTCCTCGCAGACGCCAGTCCGACCAGATTTGAGACCGATAGCAACTCCGCCACGCGCCGCTGCCAAGAAGCGGCGATCGGCACGGTTTGGATGAGCGCCATTGCCAGTAGCGATCAAGCCGACGGGCTCTTCGCTCGATAACCAGCCGCATGCTGCTCGGTGACGCCTTCTCACCAAAGAAGAGAACTCTCCTTGCCGGCCAGCTTCCACAGTCGCGATCGGTTCCTTGCCGAATATGCATATACGTCCGTTCTGTGAACGCAGCGCCTGCAGCGAACGTATGTTTGGCCAACCTGACCATGCGGCGACTGTTCTTCTCGATCCCATGACGCAAGGCGCGTTTGTGGATAGCTTTGCAGGTGTCGTGCCAGACGGGATGCGGATTTCAGAACGATGCGATTACTTAGAGCGCGTCGCGTGCAAGACGACGCTCGACGCAGGGGCGTCGCGGAGCGGGATGCCATTCTATAGTCTCTTCATATCCAGCGCGAATTGCAGTCATCTGCCGAGTTGGAGATGGCTGTGAGGAGAGCTCTGGCCTGTAATCTGCGCCAAATGGAGCTTCGGCGCGGCGATTCACGTCCTCCATGATCGCCGGCGGCAATCATGTACGAAAGGCAGCCGACACTATCGGCTGGTGCAGCGAGACCCAGTTGCGTTCGACGTGATGTCGCCACGGACATGCCATGGTCCTAAAATGGGCGCTCCGGCTGGGGAGGCGAACGCACATCTCTTGATCTTGTCTGGTGTCCGCTGGAGACTAACAATGATGGAAATCGGACAAAACGGTCGGTCCATCCCAGAGGGGAAACCGCATCTAGGCGTGGTTCACTCGTAAATCACGGAGCGCTGCTTTTTTTGAGCGGCCCTGCGGTTGTTACATGGTGGTGGAGAACCGCTGGTTCAAAGCAGCCCTGTTCCAGAAGTCCCGCTAAGTCTCGCGCGAATGATCTTGGCCGGGTCTCGTCTGACTCTGCATATTGCCCCGAATGTAGACGGCGGCGATGGTCTGAGTTCCTCGCTCCATCCAGCGATCGGGAGAGACCCATTGCGGCGCAGGAGCGCTGTGATTGGCGTGCTCGGTCGGTGTGACGTTTTTGCCCAGGTCGCCATGCGGCAGCGTTCTGATGGCAATCGCGGTTTATACCTTGGATGACCGCTTCCGAACGTTATTGAGCTATCGATCGATCGTCGATGACGCGCTGGCACCGGTGGGGCGGCGAGAAGCGGCGCGCTGCGCTGATCCGGAAAGTCTGTTAGTTGCACACAAGACGGGCGCCATCGGTCCCAAGGACCTGAAGAGAGTGGCGATACCACGGTGCAGCCCAAGGCCCGTTGCACATCCGACCAATGGGCGGCTCATGCGCCGGGCCATCAATCACCAAGCACGCCGGGCGCGACAAGCGCAACGGCGTATTCTGCGCCAGATTTGTCTGTGCCTGGCGAAGCGAGCCGCCATCACGGTCGGCCGTTATATCCACGCTCACCAGTTCGAACGCGCCCCGCGCCAACTCAAGCTCCTGCTGGCGCGGCTTGCCCGGATCATCCGCCGCAACATTGATGGCGATGCGGTGCTGGAAGCTCGCTAGATCTGGTGCAGCGGTCACGCTTCGGATGAGCATCCGCGCGGTCCAAACGACTATGCGTTACATGCACTGGACGTCGAGCGCTCCATCTTTTCGATTACAAGGTACGACTTGTGCCGGCGCCAGCTACAAAATGGGCAGTCCCGCCTATGGAGCCGCTGCTGGGCACATGCCTGTTCATATCCTGCGAGCCTTCCGATGCAGGCTGTGGGCCTCGTGCCTGCCGTGTCGCCAAAGACAACACCGTCGCACGTCCTGCCGGCCAGATCACTTACGCTAAATCCGTCCGAGCCTCGTCGCCCAATGGACACGAAAAAACGTATTAGTCTGAGATCATCCTCTCCAATGCTGCGCGGATCTTGGTTGCCCTCGACGTCTCGATCGATGCGCTGTATTGCCGGGAACCTCGTTGGACAGCAAAGGCCTCGAGGCGCCCGGCCAACGACTCCGTTTTGGGGTCGCGCCTGCTGGTGCTCACATCTTTTTCTTTGATGCCAGTCTGGTAGCTTGCGACCTCATCTATTACTCCGCTGGAGTGGGAATGCTTGTAAAACAGCGCTGGAAGGAACTTCTTCCCGTGAAACAGGTCTATTCCGGCATGCTCCAGCAGGGCGTCGGGTGAGGGCATGTAGTCGCTAGAACGATCCCCTTCGTCGGAAATCCTGCCGTGCTGATGAAGATTATCATGCCAGTCGTCGAAGTCTGATGATTTTTGGTGTGCCGCTAGCGCAAATTGCATGCCGAACATAACGCAGTCAGAAGCAGACTTCTGCGCGCCAATCCCGATAAAGGCCCACTTCGGATCCGTTCCCAGTTGCTGCAGTGATTCCCCTCGTAATTTGAAATAGTCAGTTACGAAGGTATAAAGGCTGGCCGGCTCCATCACGATAACCGTCGGCGGTGCGCCAGCGCGGGTTCGAACATCGGCAGCAAAGTGATGCATCCCGCCGTCCGCCAACCGCACGACAGCACGCCAAGCACTATTCGACGACCGGTCGGCTAACGCCTCGATAAGCGTGGCAGGCGAATCCATGTACTTGAGGCGAAGGTCCGGGTAACGCCTGTTATAGCTCTCAGCCAGGTGATGAAAATTTTCGAGGTCGAAGGACAACATCTTCTCGTCCGGCTGCAGGTTGGCAGATAGATAGCGAGCCACCTCCTGACCGTATGCCGTTAGACCGGACGGAATTCCCGCATGGCTGGCACGCTCGAGAGTGTGCTCTAGCAACTTGAGCTTCTCGTCAATGCGGGCGGAGCGACTAGGGCGCGACGCGTTTCCGCCGCGAGATGGTTCGGATGAGTGCTGCCGTTCAATACTCGATCCAGGCGGACTCGATCGCACGGAATCCAGGTGAATAGAGAACTCGGCTTCCTGGGCTTGTTCATCGTCCTGAGAGCTCTCGCATCGTGCGCTCAATCGTGAAATGCAGCCGCCCATATCATGCTCCTGTCAAACCGGTCACCAGAATGGACTCGACACGAGCCCCGCAAGGGTTGTTCGAACTCGTAATCGCGCATTGAGCGCCGTGCCAGCGATCTGCACAACGGCTCGCGGGCCGATGGAGAAGGTCACCGAGCGACTTGACAGGCAGGCATGCCGCGCCCTTTTTGATAGTAATCGGAAAAAGAGGTCAGCATTAGGGAGTAAGACGTCATCAACATTCTCGCCTCTCGCTCGCGCTCAATCGGAAGGTCGATACCGCGAGCGCCATCCTGCTGTCGCGCGAGCAACCCGCAATAGCGCTACGCGATAGCCTGGCTTTTGCGTAGAAGCGTGCCGCAGACGGCCGCCACGGCTGCAGGTCAGCTTCTCGTCAGCTACCTCGCCCATCATGCTATGCTGCCCAACCAGCTCCGAAGTGTCGGTGCCAGCGCACGGCATTACGCCAGGCTCAGCCCCTTCATCGATCCACTCTCGCTGACGAAAACTGACCGCTTTTGTCCGGCATGAGCTGCATCACAGATATTTCAGAAACCCTGTTGTGCGTTCAGGCAAGACTGGGAGATTTATGATGCGATAGATTGTATGAACCTGCTGTTGAATACGGTTTCGTCACCTTTGCCAAGAACGCCGCGCGAAAGTCCGAGGCCAATGCGTGACGAGCGGAGCGACTTTCAGTCGCTAGACCAGGATCGCCCGTAAGCCCGGTTGTTTCTTGGCCATGCATTAATTCGATCACGTGGTCGGGCGCTCTCCCGTGTTACGGGTTTTAGGCGTCAGCTCGTTAGTCAGCCAAGCGCCGGGCACTACCGCCGAGCAGCTATGTGGCACCTTTGGAGCAATCTCCGCAATTCAACAGCCCTA
Source organism: Bradyrhizobium sp. Rc2d (assembly GCF_900099855.1). Lineage (NCBI taxonomy): Bacteria > Pseudomonadati > Pseudomonadota > Alphaproteobacteria > Hyphomicrobiales > Nitrobacteraceae > Bradyrhizobium > Bradyrhizobium sp. Rc2d. The sequence continues at coordinate 177,151 of NZ_FNCU01000009.1, forward strand.
CACCCATCGTGAGTGGCGGCTGGCTCTTCGCTGTTCGGTTTCTCACGGCCGTGCAATCCCCTGTCAGGTTCAATACACTTGCAATCGAGGAACCGGTCGCCAGCGTTTTGTCAACGTATTCAGAATCTTATGGAGTGAGTGGACGAGTTGGCACGGCGATTGCTGTAAGCGTGCAAGAACACAGGGTGGTGGCGGTGCTCGACAAAACTAAGGGCGGTCTCTTTGAGACGCTCGTGCCAGGTGCCCGGCAGATGCGGATTGGTTCTTGTAATGCTGTACCAAGCTCACAGCGGCTCGATGAAGTGGCCGGAGCAGCAACCGCGAGGGCTTGATCCATTCACGACAGATCGCGAAAGCCGGAAGCGACCGGGCGACCAGACACGCCACTCCCGCATGTGACGTTAGCCTCCCGATGGCGTGCGCGGCGCAATATCTCACCATGACTCTGCAAGCGAATGCTGGCCGTGCCAGGCATTCGCGGCATCGGACTGCTCGTGGACCGGAATCCGACTGGATCGCCGCCGCTCAATTAATGGACGCGTTCCCATCGATGCGCGTGAGCAGGCATGCCGCTGTCTGCTACCCGCGAAGGTGGGCACGAAGAAATCTCCTGGATGGTGAACGCGATCATAAGGCCATCGCACCAACAACTCGCCGATCTCGCGGCGGCCAATGGTTGGGCCCGGACACAGAGTTGCTTCGTCAAGGACCGTTCTCTCCTCATAGCCAGAGGTCAAATGACATCTCAAGCGTCTCGATTTACACCGGATCAGCCTCCGCAGATATCCTGCGAGTACTTGACTGAGCAAGCGCGAGCCATGTTCGGCCCACATCCGTTCGCTGCGGAGATGTCCCAGGACCAGGCCGCTAGCCTGCTGCCTGAATACCTGGCGATGTCACAGGCGTTCCCGTACCTGCAGGCGGGGTCACAAAGGGATCTCATATTCGATGCAATGCATCACAATCGAGACCTTGCGAGGGACATTGAACTGACCAGCGTGGTCGCAAATTTCATCTGTTGGGACGAGACGGGTGGTTATGGCCGAGTTCTGCACGGCGGAAAGGCGGCGCTACCCGATATTCTGGTGACTGAAAACTTCCACTCAAACCTGTTTAGAAAGGATGCTTCGCAACTACTGGGCAGAGCAGTACGGCCCAACTACAGCGCCACGACGAAGCGGTACCTGCATTCTCTCTATGCCGGATTGTCATCGAAAGACCCCCTAGTGCGTTGCGCCTACATGGTCGCTTTTGAGCTACATGCTGCGGACATGATCCAGTCGCTATGGACCACTCTAGTCAAAACCTTTAAGGCGCGGTCTGACGATCTTGAGTACTTCCGCAGCCATGTCGGCGGAGAAGATCCCGCGGAGAAGTATCACGGAGACATGACAAGCCGGCTGATTGGCGAACTTGTCCCGGCTGACCGTAATGGTCGCTTTTTGGATGAATTCGATCGAGCCTATCGGCTCAGCTTACAGTGGTGCCGCGATCTGCTCCGAATTGTCTCACTTGAGGAAGATGGTCAATCGGAGATCGAACACCATGGCCGTTGTCATTGTGGTTCTGTCAAGTTCTGCGTCCGAGCGCCGCGAGAGCTCTCTGCGGTTCGATGCAATTGCTCAATCTGCCAAATGTCCGGATTTTTGCACTTGCTCGTACCTGGCGATAAGCTTGGCATTGAGTGCGGCGAAGAATTCCTCACCGCGTACCAGTTCAACAAGCACATCGCTCGGCACACGTTTTGCCGGGTTTGTGGCGTAAAGCCATTCTATAGGCCGCGATCGAACCCCTCCGGATTCAGCGTAAATATCCGATGCCTGGATAACAGGACCATCGAACGCATAAGAATAAGCGAGTTCGATGGCGAGCATTGGGAGCAAGCATTCCGCTCGATGCACCAGGACCTGGAGTCCTGCGTCGAAGATCAAAAACCCTGGAGCGAACTCGAATGGCGCGCGCAATGAATGATAAATCCCGTCTGCTTTCAGAGGAAGCTCTGACAAAATACCGCATAGAACTATTGGTGAAGGGGACGGTCGTGATCGGCCCCCAGATATTGTTCACCCAAGATGACTTGGCCAGGATCGATCAGCTGCAGGCTGAGATTCCCGAAGAAGAAGTGCGGGAGGGAGATGCCGGTGACTCGCACAATGTCTTCGTCAAACGCGTGAGGGTAGACCCGCCCGGCCGCGCTCCTAGCAACGTGAGTGGTGCAGCTCCAGGGCAGATCATGGAACTACTTGAAAGGAAAGACCGCAGCTTCGCGCTAAGAAAAATCTTGGGAGCATCGTCAGATTACGTGGTTCGCCGATGCCAAATGCATCGTATGCCTCCTGGTTCCTTTGTTGGCATCCATCTGGATGCTGCGAGCGACCCGGATTTCGAGTACTCGGTGATTGTGCAGCTCGCGAGAGACTTCGAGGGGGGTGAGTTCGTGGTATATCCAAGCGCGTACGAACAGCAGGTATTCCGACCGCCATTTGGCGCCGTGCTTGTCACCACATGTAAGCTCCGGCATGAGGTGAAGCCTGTGCTGACCGGGGAGCGCCGATCGCTGGTCTACTTCTGTTCAAAACGCAGCGGCGCGAACCGCCGGATCATCGAAAGCTCTACTGGTGGCCAATGAGATTTTGAATGAGTTGGGTAACGGGTGAGCTCTCAGCAGATAAGGTTGGTAGCTTGGCCATCTTGTGTAAGATCCGGTTGGGTCTTTGTCGCTGTGGGATATAGACTGTTTTTTCAGGCTCAGCGAAAGGTCGCCGCCTTAAGCTGCTCGGAAGAAATCACGCTGTGACCGTCACGATCCGTGACGAGCTCCCGCACTGAACAGTGCGATCGGATTGTCCAAATTCCACTGAATCGAAGCGGAGCTGCGACATTGGTCAAGCGGGACCCTCGGTTCTTCCGACCCAAGCGAGCACCTCTAACGAGGTCCACCCGTTCTCGTCGAGCGGCGACGCAACGAGCGCGCCGGGGAGTCTCATGTCAGCCCGAGCCATCATTAATGAGCTGATCCGTTTGATGGAAATCGCGGCGGCGTTCGTGAGCGAGCGGCGCATCGGCGGGACGAAACTGCTAGCCTCTTCGGCCGAAAGTCTGCCAAAGGGTGCTCAGGATAGATTGTGGTAAGTCATCGTTGCTGCCTTGACGGCAGGCGAGTCGGCGCGTGCCGATGGTGCATTCGCGCCGCGCGCACGAAGCCCTGTTGTCGTCAGGTTCTCGACAGCTACCACACCTAGCAAAACAGCCGAATGCCCAGAGTGATTTGGGACGGCATCTGCGCGAACTGGGGCTTGTTGCAGGGGCCAGACCTCAGAAGAGGAGCCTCAGCTGAAGCCTCCTGATCGCGCTCGGTTTTTGCACGATCGTCCTGGAGCAGCCGAGTCCTAAGTCTATATTTCGAAGGTGAAAACGGATGGACTTTACCTCAACTCGCGGGGGGCTCCAGCAGTCGGGCAGCGCGGGCCCGCAAGAGAACTTGTCGGTTTCCCCGTCGGCAGACTCAGCGGCTTTCGAACAGCAGTTGAGGGAGATCGCCAATGCAGGTGGCGGCGTGCCGACGCAAGCCTCCATCCATCAAGTCGGCGCATCCTTACCCGAGGGGCAGCCCCTTAGGGAGGCGGGCGAGCACGAATACCCGCCAATACCGCATCGCGGAAGGGCTGGGACGATGCTGGCGGTCTCGATGCCGCCGCCACGGCCAACTTGGGCTTTCGTAGGCCGTAGCGGCGAGCCTCTCTATTCTGAAGACGCCCCTCTTGTCGAGGGACTGAGGGCGGCACTTATCAAGGGCGGGTTCAAGGAGCGCACTGCCAAGAGTCATGTAGACGCTCTTCTTAGATTCGGACGATGGCTTCTCAAGAACAACAAGCAGGGCATAGCCGAGCGTCTTTACGACGGCACGCTGGACAGCGATGCAGCGGAGTTCAAGAAGGCGGGCGAGCGGGGCATCCTTACCGCGCTCGGTCATCTGCGGGCCTCGCAGGCTGCGGGCGGAGTCGCGCCGATCGCAAGCCGGGCTAACCCTTCCGCCGATGATGCCGACCTCATCAAGGAGTACAAGTCGACTATCATCAAGGAACGCAAGAAGGAAGCGGCGACTGCGTACAAGTATGCAACTGCTCTTGGCAGCTTCAGTGAGTATCTGCGCAACGACGCCAGGCCAGGCATTGCTGCTCGGCTCTACGATCAGTCGCTTGACGAAGATCTCATGCGCTATGAGGCCAGCCCTCGTCCTCACCCGAAGATCGGTGCCGCACTGGTTCACCTGCGGCAGTCACTGGCTGGAGACGGAGCGGTCGAGCATGATAGCCATATTCTCCCCGAACATGCCGACCTGATGGACGCGATGCGCCTGGCGGATGCCGTTGCGCAGGACAGCGCGTTGCAGCGAATTGTCAGCTGGCCAGAAATGCTGCCTGCGCAAGGTCACGATCAGGACGCGCCGTTGAGCATCATGGACCAACCCAGCCCCTCGTCCTATCTGGCACTGCAACCAGGCCAGGTCGGCCGCAGCGCCGAACTTCTTTATTCCGAGGATGTCCCCCTTATTTTGGGGCTCAAGGAAGCGCTCCTTAGGGGCGGGGCCGCCGAGAGCACTGCCAGGAGCAATGTCGATTATCTTTTGAGCTTCGGCCGCTGGCTTTTTGCGAACGACAAGCCGCCAATCGCCGATCGGCTCGACCACGAGACGCTCGATAAAGATGTCGAGGAGTTTATAACCAAGCGTGGTGCCACGAACGTCCGGACAGCACTGGCTCATTTGCGGACCTCGCAAGTGGCGGGCGGAGTTGCGCCGGTCGCAGGCCGGCCTGACCTGAATCCATATCCCGAGGACACTGCCCTCATTAAACAGTACAAAGAACAGGCGGCGACTGCCGGCACATCAAAAACTGCCAAGACCTATGCAAGTCTCATTACCGATTTCGGTCACTACCTGCGCGAAAACAATAAGCAAAGTATTGCCTCTCGGCTTGGCGATGGCACGCTGGATGACGAAGACGAATCGCTAAATGAGGAGATAAATCTCTACAGGGATTCCGGTGGCCACAGAGCGATCGGCGCCGCACTGGAACATCTGCGGACTGGTGCGAGAAAACTCGGTCCTTCATCGCTTCATACCGAGGATGCAGAGCTCATTTCCGGGCTTGAGGACGCACTCATCAAGGCGAACTTCGAGAAGATTACCGCGCAGACCAACGGACGGATTCTCCGCAGATTCAGCCGTTGGCTCGTCGCAAACGAAAAGCCGGCAATTGCGTCCAGGCTTTACGATAAGTCGCTCGAGCAAGATGCCGCAACGTTTGACAAAGGTCCCAAGCGGCGCGCCCTTGCGGCACTAGATCATCTGCGGGCCGCACAGTCGGCAGACGGAATCGCGCCAAATGCAAGTCGCACCAAAACGGTAGCGACTCCCTTCCATTCCGAGGATGCTCAGCTTATTTCGGGGCTGGAAAAGGCACTCGTCGCAGCCAGGTACGAAGAGGCCAGCGCCCAGGCTACCGGCCGTTATATTCGCAAATTGAGCCAGTGGCTGTTTGCAAACAACAAGCCTGCAATTGCCGGCCGGATTGGCGAGGAGTCGCTGGACAAAGATGTAGAGGCATTCAAAGCGAGCGGGGGCGAGCAGCAAGTCGTTGCGGCCCTGGCTCATCTGCGGGCCTCTCAGTCGGCTGCCGGCATTGCGCCGAGGAAGGGCCGGCCTGGCCTCAGTCCTTATCCCGAGGATGCGGACCTGATCAGAGATTACAAGGCCACAGAATCCAAGCCTACTGCCAGGAACTATGCACCTATTCTGACCGGTTTCAGCGACTACTTGCGTCAAAGCCACAAGCAAAGCATTGCTGCTCGCCTGTCCGACGGGTCGCTGGATAAAGATGTCGAGGCCTATAAGAACTCTGGCGGCCATGCGAAGACCGGTGCCGCACTGGCTCATCTTCTCAAGTCGCCGGCGGGCGTTCGAGCCATAGAGCTCAGGCGCGTTGCTGACGCTGCCGGGCAGCATCCCGCGTCCGCGGGACGTATCAGCTCGCCTGCGGACCTTGCCGGGGAAGAGGACGACCAGCATCTATCGGCGGCGGTGGACGTACCCGGACTGTCGTCGTCTCTCGAACCAGCCTTGAATCAGCAGCGGGCACAGGGTCCCGAAGAGTACCCAGGTCCGTTAAACTGGCACTACGAGGACCCGGCGGCCGCGGACGAACCGATCGATGCACTTGATTGGGGCGACCTCCTGCCAAGCGAGGAGGTTTTTGAGCACGGCGCAGCGGACTCGAGGCCAACGAAGAGACAGAGGATCCAAGATGATCCGCAAGACGGCCAGATTGAGCAGCAGTTAAGCCAGATCAGCAATTCAGAAGTCCGCCCTTTAGTGCAGGCCCCTGCCGATCAACCGGGTGCCTCGCTATGGCAGGCACAGAGTGGACATGATTACGAGGCCGCGCCGCACATGGTCGTGAGACAGGCCGAGGACGCCGCTGCGCAGCAAAGCGCCCCTCAGGGAAGCGTCAACTGGCCATTGCTCCTCCCCGCAGCTTACGATCCGGATGTCCTTTGGGGGATGTTGGAGGACCGTCCACCGTGGTCCGGGTCAATCAATCCTGATCAGGCGCAGGAGATAGAGCAAGCTGCATCAACTGTTGGGGCCACCTCAAGCTGGTCGCTGCCCACGTCGCCCAACTTTGATTGGAGCATGGTGCCGACCACGCCATCCTCCGTCGGGCCTCAGTCCTCTGATGTCGAACGCCGTGTGGAGTCTCTGGTTGATTTGCTATCGCAGGAGTTGCGCGATGATGCTCACTTTGCGCCAATACGCACTCCACCTCACGCCCAGATCGCGGCTGGGGCTCCGACAGCCCCGCTCCATGGGCGCAGCGGGCCGCTGCTGGGTGTCACGGAATGGCTGGGCGATGAGCATATCACGGCCGACTACGCGCTCGTGGAAGAAGAGTTGCAGAGAATCGATCCGGATCTCGCCGCCCAGACCCGATTCGTTCGGCCCGCGCAAGCTCAGTTTCTGCGCTTGATCCCGAGCCAGAGCGACCGCCTACAAACCTTCCGGCAGATCGTCAATGATCAGGATGGCAACGATACCGCCAACTTCCTGTTCGTGCCCGTGAACGATGGTGGCGTTACTGGCGGCGGCGCCCACTGGTCGCTGCTGCTGGTTGACCGACGCGTGCGCACCGCCCCGGTTGCCTATCACTATGACTCCGCGGGGTCACGCAACAGCACCGTTGCAGAACAGCTCGCAGCACGTTTCGGCTCCCGCCTGCAACCGGCCCGCATGGCCCGGCAGCAGAACGGCCATGATTGCGGAGTCTATGTGGTAGACGCGACGCGAGCGCTGATTGGACGATTGGCGCAGGGCGAGCGGCCAGACAATGAGCCGCTGCACCTCGAGCACATCAGTTCCGATCGGCCGGCACTTCAGGAGCGACTTAGGGGTGGTCGCGATTGGGGCTGACAGAGCTCGCGCGAGACGAAGCAGACATTCACGTCACGTCGTCAGGTACCGGTTTCAGCGCGCGATCGAAAGCAGGGACAAGTTCGGATGAATTGAGCGGTTCAAGATATGGTCGCTGGGATCTCAATCAAACCATTCTTAGTAGCCGGTGCTGCAGATCGCGGGCCGCGGGCCTATCGCGCGCAATCACAAGGCACTCCACTGTGCCAGCCTCTTCGTCGGCGGCAAGCGGGATCACGCCCTCCTTGCGTGTGCGGTCGAACAGAAATCCTTCCTTGACGAAACGATCCTGCGCCGTTTGGAGGGACCGCGATCGAACATTTCTCGCGGATAAAATAACGTTGCAACCGGAATAGTCGAAGCCCAGCAGCCGGACGGCAATGCTGTGTAACACCGAGCCGCCACCCCAGCGGCCGTTCGCTTCATTAAACAGCAACCGTCCGTCATCCGCGAAAATGGCGTCAATGTTGATCATTCCGCGATATCCCAGGTCTCGCGCAAGCGCCACAAATCGGTAGGCATGCGCCTGGGCAGTCAACCATTGCTCGTTCCCCAGGTCGCTTGGAAGCTCAAGTCCTGTCCAGATCAGAGCTCTTTCGGATCGATCCGTACTTTTACGCAGACGTATGTTTCCACTGTTGGTGAAAACGATTGAACCATCATCCTCAATTTCATACTCGAGATAGAACAAAGACCGGGCCAGGTGGTACGATTCCACGACCAGCGTCTTACACGATGCCGTTGTCATCTCAGACCAAAGCGCGTCAGGATCGAACGACGGCCATGAAATTGGCCGGGTATCTCTTGCCCCAGGTAGTGGATCGCTTTCATCGCCGGTCAGGATGACATTTCCGACCCCACCGGCTCCATTGTCCAGCTTTACAATGACGCTGCCGGTCTCGGATCTGAGGGAAGTGACCGCTCTGAATAGTTCGTTTGAGTCCGTCGTGACGGATCCATTGGGCAGCGGAAGTGCGACGCTTGTCGCCAATTGACGGAAGTGGCTCTTGCGGTTCAACAGATCAGGCCCTCGCTGCAAAGCGAAGTCGTCGCCGGTCTGCGCTATGCCCAGCATGGCCGCCAGGCGTGCGACGCCTTCGGTAGAGTAGCAGGGATACAATCGCCAGGTTGATTTCTGACGACTATGTCTGTTGATTCGCTCAACGACAGTCTTGGACAGCAGTGTGCAATCATCAAGGACCGGCGATTGGCGGCCGCCTTCAGGTACAAGCAGACAAAGGCTCGATGCGTCGAAATCGAGCGTCGCGCCAATGAAGGATAGCAGATCCGCCGGGATGACTACCGGGGAGACTATCAGATCGCCCTCCTGAGCAAACCACGCTGAACGGTATGCCGAGTTGGCGGCCAGCGAAAGTTGAGCTGGTGTCAGATCGGCGCCAGACATTTGAGCCGTACCGGCATTCATGATCAAGATCCGCGGCATCCGCGACCTCCGAGCATTTGGACGCGATCAGAGACAGGGATCGTCATGCCAACAATGATGAACTTGCTGCGCCGTGGTGAGGCACTGAGCGGAGGCTGATTTTGCGCCGTCTCGATGTCACCTGCGATGTAGCGGGAGAGCACGGCCCGCCTCCAACTGCTGATCTCAATTGATAGCGCCTTACGGGCTTGATCGCGTGGCGATCTCCTTCAGCAAAAAATGCTGGATCTTGCCCAACGCGGTTTTCGGTAATTCTTGCGTGAAAATGATTTCGCGCGGCACCTTAAAACGAGCGAGCTGTGACTGGACATGCGCTATCAGCGCTTCCGCCTCGATCCGGGCCCCAGCTCGCCTGATCACATAAGCGACCGGTACTTCTTCCCAGCGCGGATCGGGGCGACCGACCACGGCGCATTCCGCGACATCCGGATGGCCTGTAAGCACACGCTCTACTTCTGCCGGATAGACATTCTCTCCGCCCGAAATGATCAGGTTTTTCTTGCGGTCGTGGACCCAAAAATATCCATCTGCGTCGCAGCGGCCAATGTCCCCAGTGCGATACCAACCATTGCTCAAAGCCTCACGCGTTGCCTGTTGATTGCCCCAATATCCGCAAAAAACGTTGGGCCCACGGATTGCGATCTCGCCTGGGGTACCGGGCGGCAAGTTGCTGCCCGAATCATCGATGATCGCCGCTTCGCAGCACAGACCTGCCTGGCCGCTTGAGCCCTCAGGCACGAGCTCTCCGCCGAGCTTCGTATACACAGCGATCGGGCAGGTCTCCGTCGAACCGTAAACCTGCAGGACTGGCACGCCGCGCCCGACAAAGCGCTCGACAAGGTGCTGAGGCACCATCGTCGATCCGGTACAGATTGCTCTGAGCGAGGATAGGTCGGTGCTTTCCCATCGACCATTGCTGGTCAGGGCTTGCATCATGGCTGGCACCAGGGCTGCCAGCGTCGGCCGGTCACGCTCGAACGCATCAAGCATGGTCTCCGGCGTAAAGCGGGTGTGGATAGTCACCGTCGCGCCCTGATGCAAACTCGGCGTCGACTGGATGTTCAAGCCACCGACGTGGAAAAACGGCAAAACAGCCAGCGCGTGATCGGCCGAGGTGAGGTCGTGCATGTGCTGGCTCATGATGCCGTTCCACAGCAACGCTTCCTGACGCAGCACGGCGCCTTTCGGTCGCCCTGTGGTGCCCGAAGTATAGACGATCAGAAGCGGGCAAGAGAGGTCCGCACGTGGATTGCGTCCGTCACCACAGTCTCCGTCCAGGAGATCGTCCAACTTGCTGCCGCCGAGAGGCGTAAAGTCCAACCCGACAGGGGAGGCATGGGGCACTTGCTTCGTCAGGACAGGCAAAGCTGCGTCGAAGCACTGCTCAAGAACGAGCGCTTTTGCCCCCGAGTCTGACAAAATGAAAAGGTGCTCGGCGGCCGCAAGGCGCCAATTCAATGGTACGAGGATTGCGCCGAGCCTCGCACAGGCATAGAGCAGCGCCAGATAATCAGGCCTGTTGAGGCTGAGGATCGCGATCCGGTCTCCCCTCTGGACGCCGAGCTGGCTCTTGAAGGCGCGAGCGATCCGCTCGATCCGTCGATTGAGGCTGACGTAGCTGAGAGTCTGCCCTTCGAAATGGATTGCGGTTTTGTCGGGAGTGTACGCAGCGTTTCGCTCGATCAGGCTGCAGAGATCCAACTTGTTATCCATGCGCCTCAGGCCCGCACAATACGTTTGTCCCGATGCGCTTCAGCCGACCCGGAATTGCTTGGCGAGGCCCCGATCACATGCTTCGGTTGATCTTTGTACAGGCTATGATCACACGGCCTTGGCTGAGCCCGGTTCTTGATGGTTGTCATGGGTTGCGAACAATGGATATTGCGTGAGGGATCTCAGGCGATTGATCACTCACTCTGTTCTGCTGGGCGGCGGTCGTGTGCATCTGTCGGTAATGATAGGCACACCACGAAGACAGTGTCTTGCCGCGTCTTTGATATACAGGCTCGCCGCACATATAGGCCGCTCTGGCATCTCCATCTTTGAAGCCGATGATGCAACGGCATTGGCCTTCAATATGGTCGATTAACAGGACCTTCTTGACGCCGTCGGGCTCTTTCAACTTGCTGCTCCATAATGCCAAGCAAAATCTTCCGATGCCGCGCTGGTCACGCGGAGCGACACTTGCAGCTCAGGCTCTTTGAAACCCTGCGCCGTTCTGAGGCCCGCCGTCTGTCGCACCTTTGCGCGATGTAAATGCCTTGCCAGCCACAGGAAAGCAGTTTGAACAGAGCGGAAAGCCGGTTCGGCGAACTGATTTTGGCGTGGTGTCGCGCCAGAGGAGGGGCTTGTTTTAGATTCGGGAAGCAGCGTAGCGGCTTCGGATGGAGGTCGACGTCGATCAAATCTGACCTCATCGGCTCTCTGGTGGCCCGGCCCAGGACAGCCACATAGTCTCGGGTCCGGAATGGCGAACCATTCAAAGCTACGTGCGAGCCATCGCGCCGCAATCGGGACTCGCTGCATAGCCCTTCCGGCCGACCCGCCACCGGGGATGAGGATCATGACCGACCATCGGGGCGTGGATCTGACCAACTGAGACATTCACAATCCTTCACAATCCCGGCGGCAGACCAAGATCCAACCTCAAGACCGTACAACTTAACGTTACGTCCGATTCAAGCCCTTTTGGGCAGCCTGTGTGAACGTGGCCAAGCTCTCAGGCTGCCGGAAACGGGCTGGTCTGGTGTCGCACGCATTCAGCGCTGCGATTTGCGTCAAGAAAGTTCGTCATCCCCTTGAGATCAGGGTCGCTGCCGATGAGCCCATTGTCGGAAACGCTCGCCCCTTTCGCGACCAAGTGCTCGCTGCCTTTGCAGCCGATTGCGCGCCTGACCTCCGCTGCGTCAATTGAATAGCTCAGTCACTTCTATCCGGCGCTGACCCTGCAATGCCAAATGCGGCATCCGACCGATAGTTTTCGATCAGGTCGGCCTGGATCGGGGCGCAGCTTGTAGCCCTTGAGGCGTTCGAAGAACGATCCCGCGAATGTTCCGGCGGCCGTCATCCAACGCACGTCGCGGTCGCTGACTTCGCCTGGCGGCGGGATTATCGCAGCGTCTGATAGAGGCGGTACAGCAGCCGCGCGCGAGGTTCAATCGACGAGATGTAGAGTTGCTCATAATGCGTATGCGCGCCCTTGCCGTCGACGCCAAGGCCGTCAAGGGTCGCGGTATGCGGCGCGGTGAAATTGCTATCGGAGCCGCCGCCGCTGAACGCGTCGAGCAGCTCGAAGCCAAGCTCGGCGGCAAGCTTTTTGGCGTGTTCGTAAAGCGCGGCACCGGCGCCGGTCTTCTCATATGGCGGACGGTTCAATTTGCCTAATACCTTCACGCTGACGCCCTCGGTGCGCGAGCTGATGCCGAGAATCTTCGGCACCAGCTCGTCGGCATGGGCCATGGTCGGGACGCGCATGTCGACTTGCGCATAGGCCAGTTCCGCGATCACGTTTGACCTGGTGCCGCCGCGGACGAAGCCGACATTGACGGTGATGCCGCGTGTGAGATCGTTCATCGCCTCCAGCGTCTGGATCACATGGCCGAGTTCCCGGATCGCGCTGCGGCCGTCCTCGGGGCGCGTGCCGGCATGCGCGGGCGCCCCCTTGATGAATACGTCGAAGCGCGCGACGCCCTTGCGCCCCGTGATGACCTTGCCGCCGTCGCGCGCCGGCTCGGTCACCAGCACGTATTTGGCCTTGCGGCCCTCGGCCTCGATCAGCGCGCGCGAGGTCGGGCTGCCGATCTCTTCGTCCGAGACGTAGCGCTGGGTGATGCCGAGCGGTGGGCGTACGTCATCGGCGCAGATTTGCCGGAATGCGTGATAGGCGAGGTAGGCGCCGCCCTTCATGTCGTAGATGCCGGGGCCGAACGCACTATCGCCGTCGATCTTGAAGGGTAGCCGTTCGATGGATCCCATCGGATGAACGGTGTCGAGATGGCTCAACACCAGAATGCCCGGTACGCCCTGCCCCCAAGAAGAGCGGGTCACCAAATGATCGCCGCAGCCGTCACGCCCCGCAACGCGCTCGACGCTGGCCGGCAGGTCGCGATAGCCTGCTGCGACGAGATCAGCCAGTTTGTTGATCTGATCCGGCCGCTCCGCCGGAGATTCGATCACGACCCAGCGGCGAATGCCCTCGAGAATCGGGGCGATTTCGAACGCGTTGCTGGACATAGTTGTCTGACGCCTTTGAATTCAATTGTCATCGCTTCTGCAAGATCATGACATCACCCATGTACTCACATCAGAATCGAGCCCGAGGATCTAGAGATTCGCCAACCGTTGTGACCCAGGGCGTGCGTCTGGAGCCGATCTTGCTGCGGCAACCTACGCGCCTGTCGATTATAACTGAGCTACCAAAGCTGGTAGTTTTCGACACGATTATGCAGCCCCAACGAGGCCGTACTGGAGTTGGGCGTTCTGGTGAGCTGTAATTGTTCTGATCAGGACCGTCCTGCGATATCCCCAAAAACGCATTGTCCTGACCAGGTGACCCGCACGCGTCTCGACGCGGGAGGTCGCCGACCAGCGCCAGCATAGTACGACCGGCGAAGCGCCGAAAATCACCGGAGCTGAGGGGCCTTCAATACGAGCTCTAATCCGTGAAACCAGTTGCAGCCCGGGCGATTGTTCGATGACTGTCGCTGGAAGCGACCAGCGATCCACCGTTCTGCTCTCCCGACGGCATCTGCGCAAGCCGCACTCAGTCAAGCAGTAAGGTTCGAAGCGCGCCCCGGAAGTTGATCAATGGATTGCCATGGCCTTCTCGGGCCGCGATGATTCGTCCGATAAAGATGGTATGTGTCCCAAGCACCTTGTGGTCATACAAAACGCATTCGAGCGCGCAAAATGCGTTCGGCAATAGCGGTACATCGAGGACGCCCTGATTCCAGGGCGCGGTATCGAAGCGGTGAACGCCTTTCGCCCCCTCCCGACCGCCAAAACGCAGTGCAAGGTCCTCTTGGTCGCTGCGGAGAAGACTGACTCCAAAGCTGCCGCTGGCAAGGATCTCGTCATGTGCCTCGGAGCGGGCATTGATGCCGACGACCAGGCACGGCGGCTCCATGCAGATGGATGTCACAGAACTCACCGTCAGTCCACGTCGTCCAGCTGCCGTTCCGGTCGTCACGATGGCGACACCGCTCGCCAGGCTTCGCATGGCCTGGCGGAACTCTGTCGGTTGGATAGACGGCATATCCCGAATCGCAGGAGAGAACTGGTGGCTCATGATCTGCCTCTGGAGTTGTACCCCACTTCTAGTGTCTCCACACCCAGAGACGACTTTGATCCCTATTGGGCCTGTAACGGGGTACCCGGTGTCGGAAATGCGTGACGAGTAAGCTCAGATTGAGACCGGGTGTGACTTCGATGTCCTCTGGATCAGCCACAATCATGACTGGACGGACGTGCAATATCTCGGCGCATTACGCCGGATCGGCGATCGCAGTGGCAGAACTGAGAATTGCCGCCGCCACGCGTTTCAACAGGGCCTCTTCAAGCAGAAAACCGCGCTGAGCGGCCAGCGACGCGCCAGTGCACATGGAGTCGTGGTCGCGATCCGACCAGCTGGGCTGGTACCTCGCTGGACCCCCGTGCGGACGGGATGATGCCGATTGCGGTACCGGAGCGCGCTTGCCAGAGTTTCTCCGCGTAGACGGCATCGACCCACCTAATGCACGTTTAGGAGAACACGTTTTTTTGCCTCGAGAAGATGCTCATCGAGCGTCGCATGCAGCGCACCCCGCAGCTCCGGCGGGATCGAGCTATCTGTATCGATCAATTCCCGAAACTTCCGAATGATGTGTTCTATCATTGCAACAGATCCGAGTGTTTCAATCTTCTGCCAGGACATCATCGATTGTCTCCTTTGGCGCGCAGCGCGCGCTTGGTCGCGGGTCCTCACCTCGGCAACCCCGGCTGCAACAGGCACTGGTCGATAAAAAAGTTGGATCTCGGGCCGCGTTCTCAGCGCGAATTGCTTTCGTCCGGGCGAGCGCAGGCGGCGCACGCTCCCTCAAATCCCGCAGAAGTGACGCGCATTCGCGGCCGCAATATTGTCGCGCTCGAGAACAGCAGTCTTGGTCGGAATACTGGAACATCGGCCAGCTCGGTTGTCACGCGTTCGAAACCGCGATCAGGCGCTTCAGTCGAGCGGCTGCGGCCCCGCGATCAAGTGATTCTTGTCCAAGTGCTACGCCTTCCTGCAGGGTCGAGGCCCGCCCGGCCACGACCAATGCCGCCGCCGCGTTCAAAAGCGCGGCGTCGCGAAATCGACCTGGTTCGCCATCAAGCACATTTTGCAGCGCAACGGCATTAGCCTCGGCATCGCTGCTCTCCAGCGCGTCGTTGCGGCAGCGGGGGAGCCCGGCTTCTTCCGGCGTCACTTCGAAGGTGCGGACTGTACCGGCCTCAAGCGCAGCAACAAAGGTTGGACCGGTGAGGGTTATTTCGTCGAGCCCGTCCGAGCCATGAACAACCCATACCGACTCGGCACCAAGATTCTTCAAGACGTACGCCAGAGGCTGCACCCATTCGGGAGAGAATACCCCAACGATCTGTCGCTTGACCCTGGCCGGATTGGACAGAGGCTCGATCAGATTAAAGATCGTGTGGGTTCCAAGTGCGGTCCGGATCTGGCCGAGGCGCTGCATCGCCGGATAATGGGCTGACGCGAACATGAAGCCGATGTCGGCTTCCTGCACACAACGTGCAATGGCCTCAGGTTTGAGATCGACCTTCACGCCGAGGCGCGCCAACAAGTCCGCGGCGCTTGAACCCGAAGACGCAGCGCGATTGGCATGCTTGGCGACAGGAATGCCGGCCCCGGCGACAATGAAGGAAGCACACGTCGACACGTTGACCGAATACATAAGGGTGTCGCTCGTGCCAGCGATACCGACGGGGTCGCATGCCGCCTCGAGCCGCGGCATTCTATTCCGCATCGCGGAGGCGGCGCCGGTGACTTCTTCGACCGTCTCGCCCCGGACCCGCATCCCCATCAACAAGCCACCGATTTGCGAGGGAGTCGCGTAACCCGACATCACGCTGTCGAAGGCTGACGCAGTTTCCTCACGCGTCAGAGTGGCGCCGGTGGCAACTTTGCCGATGATCGATTTAAGCGCTTCCATCGAACTTTACACGTTCCTTGTCCAAACCTAGGGCTCTTCCGTTCAACCAGGCGTCGTTGAGACCTGGCACCGGTTGCCTTGATGCAGCTGCCCGTCCCATCCGCAACGCGCCATGGCCTCATTGATGCTTGAGGCTGCAGTCGGTTGAGTATGGGCACCCTTGGCGAGGCTACAACCTGACGCTACGTGAGGGTCAAGCTCTCCATTTTGGTGGTGCCGTCCGTCGAAGGGAGATCGTTGGCCAGTTAGAACACTGCAGTTGCTTGACGCCGGGACCGATGGCACTGTCTCGCGCCCGCTTGCCGCGTCCGCAGCGGCCTCTTTACCGCGGTGTTCCGGCCGGATCACCGCATCCTTCAAAGCCTTTTAGCTTTCCGGCGCCGCCGTGGTGGAGCGTTGAAGCGGCTTCCTCTACCTGCTTCGAGGCTATCGGTGCTGAGTAGACCGAGGCCGATGTCAGCTGGCTCTCCAAAATAACCCGACCTGATTGTAAATGAAGGTGCGCAGGACAGCCTTCATAGAGCGATGGACGCGTCCCGTTGATCCGCCCGCGTGAGGCGGTGAGTCGCCGTGTTCGGTCCTGTCTTACAGTCGGAATACGCCGTACTGCGGCGCGTCGATCGGCGCGTTGAACGAAGCGCTCAATGCGATTGCGAGGGCAGTTCTGGTATCGACAGGATCAAGAATGCCGTCGTCCCAGATTTCCGAGGTCGCATAATAGGCACTTGACCGCTCGCGATATTCTTCAAGAATCGGCGCTCGAATGGCTGCCAATTCCTGGTCCGAGAGGCGCCCTCCGGCGCGAGCCAATTGTCTCGCCTTGACGTGGGTGAGAACTCCGGCGGCCTGCTCGGCGCCCATCGCAGATATCTGAGAATTCGGCCAGCTGAACACGAATCGAGGATCAAATGCGCGTCCCGACATAGCGTAAGTTCCTGCGCCGTGCGAGCTATTACAAATGATAGTAAACTTTGGCACAGACGCTCCGGACACCGCCATGATCAGCTTGGCCCCGTCCTTGGTGATCCCACGCCGTTCATATTCGCGGCCAACCATAAAGCCCGTGACGTTCTGCAGGAAGAGCAGGGGCGTACGGTTCTTGTCGCACAGCTGAATGAAATGTGCCCCCTTTAGCGCACTGTCGCCGAATAGAACGCCGTTATTGGCAAGGATCCCGAGTTGATATCCATGAAGCCGCGCAAAGCCGCACACGAGTGATGTCGCATAGCGCGGCTGGTATTCTTGAAATCGGCTGCCATCCACCAGACGAGCGATGATCTCTCGCATGTCGAACTGCGCTCGCGTGTCCTTTGGAATGATCCCGTAGAGTTCGGACGCACTATAGGCGGGCGGCTCGGGGGCTACTCGATCGATCGAGGTCTTCGCCGGTTGGTGGAAGCGAGCAACGACGTCGCGGGCAATCGCAATTGCGTGGATCTCGGAGCTTGCGAAGTAATCACTGGTGCCCGACACGCTGGTGTGCATGAGGGCGCCGCCAAGTTCTTCGGCGGACACTTGTTCGCCGGTGGCAGCCTTCACAACCGGAGGGCCGCCCAGAAAAATCGCTCCAGTACCTTCGACGATAATGTTGTATTCACTGAGCGCCGGGACGTACGCCCCTGCCGCGGTGCAGTGGCCCATGACGACGGCGACCTGCGGCACCCCGATCTTCGAGAGAACGGATTGATTGCGGAGAATTCGACCGGCATGGTAGCGATCAGCAAAGAATTCCGCCTGCAAAGGCAGGAATCCGCCGGCGCAGTCGCACAGGTGAACCACCGGCAGACGGTTTTCGATGGCTATATCCAGGGCCCGCACGATCTTCTTGACCGAGAGCGGATACCATGCGCCGCTCTTCACGCTGGCATCGTCGGCGTGAACAATAACCTCTCGTCCCGCCACAATGCCGATGCCGACGACCTGGGCGGCGCCGGGCACCTCGCCATCATATGCCTTGTTAGCCGCCAGCGTCGAAAGCTCTAGGAACGGAGTTTCCGGATCGAGCAAGGCCGCGAGTCGCTCACGAACAAACAGTTTATTCTGTCGACGCAGCCGCTCGAAGTCCCGCTCGGGCCGGTGGAAGCGGGCAAGGCGTTGGCGCTCCTTCAATTCGGCGGCAAGTTGTCTGTTGTGCAGGTCGTTGCGACGAAATTCCTGCGAGTTCACGTTCGCCGCGGAACCGATCCGCTGCATTTCAGCGCCCTTCTTTAGAGAGCGTGACCAGCACAGCGTCGTGCTCGAAGCTCTCACCTTCCTTGACGTGAATTCGATCGACGATGCCATCCTGTGGTGAGCGTATGATCGTTTCCAGCTTCATGCTTTCAATCATCATCAGCGCCATTCCCGCCGAGACCGATTGACCAGGCGAAACTGTGATCGCAACAACAAAGCCAGGCATCGGCGCCCGGGCCACCAGCGCGTGAGTCTCGTTATTCCCGGAAGCGCACGCCCGCAACGGGTCATTGTAGCGCAAAATGCGCGTCCTGCCGCGGATGTGGAGGTGAATGAGTTCGCCCTCGATCGCGAACCTGACCGATTCATTCTCGCCCGCAATGGTCAAGATGCCGCTACTGTCGCTGCGATGGGTGAGCGCGACAGGGGCAATCACCTGGTCTCGCAGATGAAGCCGGTAGCCCTGCTGGCTGGATGAAAGCCACAATTCATGATCTACGCCGTCGACCTCGAATGAGTGATGCACGTCAATTTCTCCAACTGCCGAGTGCTGCGTGAAGCTCGGGCACGGCGTCGGCCGCTTCGCGGACCGGTCTCGTCAGGAGAGCCGCCGATGCCAGGAACGCAGACATCCCGGCAGAAAAGGTCCCCGCTGCGAGATGTGGGTTTTCTTCAAGGTATCCCGTATGGAACTGACCGCCGAGAAATGCCTCGTCGCAAAGAATCCGGGCGAGCAAGCTCGCGTTGGTCTCGCACCCAAGTAGAACCAGTTCGCGAACCGCGCGATGGGCTTTCAGAGCAGCCTCTATGCGGCTCGGTGAATGCACGATGATCTTGGCGAGCATGGGATCGAACGCCGGCGTGATGTGCTGGCCTTGCATGATGCCGCTGTCGATCCGTACGCCATCCGGATACTCCAGAAGAAGTACTTTGCCGGTGGTCGGGACGTATCCGCGTTCGGGAGCTTCCGCGCAAAGCCTGAGCTCGATTGCGTGCCCATTTGAAACAATGTCGGACTGCGAAAGTGCAAGTTCGCGACCCGCTGCCGCATAGACTTGTTCGGCGATCAGATCGACGCCGGTGATCATCTCGGTCACCGGGTGTTCGACCTGAAGGCGTGTATTCATTTCCAGAAAGTAGAACTCTCCGCCGCTGAAAATGAACTCGACCGTTCCTGCATTCTGATAGTTCGCTGCACGGGCGATGCCGACGGCGGTCTCGCAAATCCGGGTCCGCAATTCTGGTGATAGCGCTGGCGAGGGCGTTTCCTCGATGATCTTCTGGAAACGGCGCTGTACCGAACATTCGCGCTCGAAGAGATGAATCAGGTTACCGAGGGAGTCACCGAGCACCTGTACTTCAATATGTCGCGGGCTTTCGATATATCGTTCAACATAAAGTCGTCCATCCCCAAAGTAGCGACGCGCTTCACTGCTCGCCTGCTCGATGGCTGCCTCCAACGTAGCAAGGTCTCGTACAATCCGCATTCCCTTGCCGCCACCGCCCCCTGATGGCTTCACGAGCAAAGGAACTCCAATAGCCCGCGCTCTCGAAACGAATGTCGCCGGATCATCTTCCTCGATGGCGCAGGGTGCGACTGGAAAGCCGTTGCCCTGAACGAAATTACGGGCGCGGATCTTATCGCCCATTAGCTCGATAGTTTCTGGAGCGGGTCCGATGAACGCAATGCCGGCCTTTATCACTGCCCTGGCGAATTCCGCATTCTCAGAAAGCATTCCATAACCCGGATGTAGCGCGCCGGCGTTCGCCTTGTGGGCGGCAGCGATGATCTGCGCGATGTCCAGATAGCTTGCGATCGGCGTGCGGCCGCTGATCGGAATAGCCAAGTCGGCCATTGAGACGGCCGGGCTCCCCGCGTCAACCTCGTGGTAGGCAATTGCAGAACGAAGTCCAAGCTTGTGCAACGTTTTGATGATACGTACGGCTATCTCGCCCCTATTGGCGATCAGAACTGTATCGAAGGGTAATTTGTGCATTCGCCTATCCGGACAAGCGTGATTGAACCAGAGCGTCCGTCAATTGTGGGCGGCCATGCTCGTCACCTGACCTCGCGGGACCGTCCTGCAGGTCAGGCTGGGACCACGTCTGGGCATGAGGCAAGCGAAACAGGCCGCCACATCCTTCACCTCGAGTCGCTGCTTCTCTTGTCAGTGTCTCGCACGAAGATCACGTAGCGACATTGCTGACTGAGGCTCGCTTGCTTGGATCTGAGGCAGGCAGTGATAGCGGTGCGATCTGGTATGTGGTTGCTACAAAGGCGGAACACGTCCTGAGTGCAAGCCTCTTTCTCTTCTGCGGTCGGCGTTTGATCGCGCGCGTTGACCGGCCCGGGGATTACAGCTGTCATTGCGACGGCAAGAGCGATGGCGCAGTGGTAGATCTTGAGGCGCGAAGCCAACTGAGTGCGTTGATTTTGAGTCATGGTATCCCTTCAAATCGGTGGGTCTGCGGTATTGTTCTTCCTGCGCGAAGCGCAACAGGGCCTGTCAACCGGGAAACAGGCCGGAACGGCTTAAGTACGATGCCGGCAAGCTCGTTCTCCCGCTTTTGCGGTCCTGACTGAACGGTGCTGGTCATCTGTCCGGCACGACAGAAACGAGACCTGCCGTAGTGGCGGAGCCCCACGAAGATGGGAAGCACTGGCGGCTGAACTGGCCGAGCAAGTGATCATTTTGGAGCTTTCCGGTGATTGTGCGGTCGGTGCATGCCTGCGACGCCGGGTCGAAGGGGCCCGGGCCAGCAGCTATCGCGACGCAGAGAGAGCAGGCAAAAGCCAGGTGCACTCAAGCCATTGTTGATGATGCATGCGATCGTGCAGAGCGAACCATGATGGCGCGCGTCGAGGCTATGTTTGGTGTAATCGCGCCTGTGTTCCACCTTATGTGAAGACGGCGGGCGGGGTATCTGGGATGGAGCCTTCGTCTTGCGTCCGTTCCGGTGAGGCTACGATGATGGGAGCGCCTGCCGTGTAGATCTCGAAACGCGCGATTACGTCCAGCCGCGACAGGAGCAGCCTCCGATGAAGCGCGGACAAGGGTGCATCTGGAAGATCTTGTCGTCCTGATTGAGTCATGCCAGGTGAGTTTAGATGTTTGAGACATTCGCAATTCTCATGATCTGTCAGGAAGCGTCTGGATTGTCAGACGTGGTTCCCACTTGTCCAGGATCGTACAATCTGACGCTAGGTGCGATTCAAGCCCCTTCGTGCGTCCGATCGTCTGAGAATGTCGGAGCTGTGCATCGTTCGTGTCAGCCTCGGTTGCAACGCGCACTTTGGCGTTTCGGAACAGCGGCTGTGCATGGCGACTGTCCGGTTCGGCAACTGGACCACGAGCGTCGCTGCTACGTGATTATACGGAGCGCCGCTGTCGCATTTCTTTGATCTGCGAATTGCATGCTCGCGGCATGAATCCGAAAAGTAAACTCTACCAGCCCGACCACTGGCGAGCCCGTGCGGAAGCAACGCGAAAGAAAGCGGAAGCGCTCGCTGACGGCAAACCCAGAGACAGGCTGCTTAAAATTGCCATGGAATATGACAACTTGGCTCGGCGTGCCCAAGTGTGGCAGACGCGCAGAGACGAGGACGATACGTGGCCTGAGCAAGAGCTGTAAAGCGTCGCTGCGGTTCGATAAAAACGCCCCAGCCGGTTGATAGCTACCCCCAATGGCTAGGCAAATGTCGCTCAGCAGGCAATTCAGTGGCGCTTGCACGGGACTTGAGGCGGCACCGTAGCGAGGCATACCGACGGTCCTGTGCCGCGCTCCAGATCGCGACAAGTACGTCGAGGGCGGAGCAGGCCGCCTGCCCAACGGCCACTTCAGGTCTACTCGTTTAGTCAGCTTCTCGAAAGCTAATCCTCTTATGATGAGGATGCGGAACCCTAGACCTCCATTCGCAGTCAATGCGTCGCGCTGAACGTAGAAGGCCGGATGCCATCCGCGCGTGGCAGTGTTGAGCTGTGACAGGTCAGTGTTTGGCACTTCGTCGCGGCTGCAATCCAGGCTAGCAAGCTGGCGGCATATCAGTTTCGTCAATTCGAGACATCTGCGTCATGCGTCACTATTTCGTTTGCGTCGGTCGGAGGGGCGGATTTTATATCCAGCTAGCCGCGCCAAGTGTGGACTTGAACCAAGTCTGTGAAACTCCACGTCCGATTGATGGTGCGCATACGTTGCGGCCGCGGTTTGCGAGAGGCGTCGAAAAGCCCCTCGCGCCTTTGCTATCCGCGAGATTATTTCAGAAGAAAGCTCTGATGATCCAGTAGATACCGACCCAAAGCAGCGCATTTATGAGGAGTGCGGCCAGCGGCCACAGGTTCCACCGCCTTTGCGCCTGCCGGGAGCGACAATCGGCGCCGTAATGCTTGATCGTTGGGTGCTTTGGTGCGCGCCAATGCGTCATTTCATCAGACGCCGCGCTGGTCCACGGAAAAATGCCAGGCCTTTCATGCCTCGTATCACTCATAAATTCGCAGTCCTCTTTCAAAGCGCGATTATCAGAATCCTTGTTTGTTGCGCGGCGAGCATCCGGCCGATGATATGCTCGCGCATCGTCGGTACAGGGAGGTCGCGTTCCGTCACCACAGCAATCTGCATGCCACGACGGAGAAGTGCCGGCATCGCTTTGATAGAAGAAAAAGCGCGTCTGTCGACGTTGGCGACAAGGAGTCGCTGCCCGTGGTCGGATTCGCGACGTCGACGTCTGAAAGACAACACCCGCATTAGCAGGAAAAGGGTGAGCGCTTCGCGAGCGCCATACCGGAAACAATGCGTTAGGAGTTGCATCGTAAGTGACGCGGGAAGATCGGCCGACGGTCGCAGTTGCAGTCAATGAGATCGAGTAATCATTGTCTCTGATCGTTAGCTTACAAGGAGGCAGCGAGATGGCAGGCGATCCGCTGGATGTTATCAGCTCGAAGACGGTTCATGCGAGGGATCCGCGGCTCTGGTGCGAGCCCGTTCGATTTGGCCCCCATACAACTCAATCGTGGTCATATAGATGGCGCATTGGCACTGTTTCAGACCCGGCGAGAAGGTTGCGAATGATCAAGTACGACCTCACGAAGCAGCAATATCGCCGCGAAGCGTCACCTGGTGCCGCCACTGGTTTTGCGAGCCATCATGGAATGTAGATGTCAAAGGCCATTATAGGGATGCCATGATGACGATCGATTCATTGAAGACGAGGTGACGGGCCAAGAGCCGCCGATTTCATGTACTTAAGCAGATCGCCATGAGACATGAATGGGCACGGGAACGAACGCTTGCTTGAAGCGCGAAAGCTCGATGGCAGATGTTACTGTTGCTGATGCGCGCGCTCTGTTCGGCGATGTGCGGCCAGCACTGGCTGGCATCGATGAGCAAGATGCTTCGCATGAGAGGGGCTCGAAGACGCAGTTGTCCGGTGAGCGAACCCGTCGGGCCACCAAGAGCGGGAAAGTGCAATCCGCGGGCTGAGTCGCCATCGCTCAGATCGTGCACGGCTCATAGTCAGGCAATCGGCGGCCCTTGAGAGCGTTCGTCGGCCACAATGCGAGCGTTAGAAGGCAAATAACAGGAGAACGAGTGATGATGGACATCTGCAGCTTTCTCGGATGGTTCGCTGAAGAGTGGCATAGGAACGCTGGGCCGAGGACCGAGCCGGTTGATGAGTTGCGAGACAACGTCATCTACGTCGAGTTCAAGGCCATCCGAGAGGCAAAGGAGGCGGCGTGCGAGCGCAGATCATAGAGAAGCTGGAGGCCGGTCGCGTGCAATACGGCCAGTTCGCTACCCTTCCGGGATCAGGCCCTTGCGGCCTGTTCTTTGTGCAGGGGCCTTGCGGGTGTGAACTCAAGATAACTGGATTAGTCCGTCCTGGCTGGGAGCATGTCGCTGTCTCGACGCCGCGGCGCTGTCCGAATTGGGACGAGATGTGCTTTGTCAAAGACCTGTTCTGGGATGAAGAGGAGTGCGTCATGCAATTGCATCCGCCACATTCGCAGTATGTGAATAACAGCCGATATTGCCTGCACCTGTGGAGACCCACTCATCGGGACATCCCAATGCCGCCGCCGAGCTTTGTAGGCATCGTTGGGCTAGGGCCATCAGAAGCGGCAATGTTGTTTGCGCGGATGAGCGCGACAGCATGATGAGCTGAGTTAACGATATTCGAGCGGAAGATGAGGCCGTGCGGCTGCAGAAGCAGACCGGTTCGGCACCGCCGGAATGAGGCGTCGCAAGCGGATATATGTCAGGACCGATCGCCTGTTGCAGTGTGCAGGGGGGGCTGAGCTGAATTCGCTGCTGTCAAGAAGGAGCCGCTGACAGTGCACTGATCCGGTTCAAGTGATGTCTCGCATGTCCAGGCCCCGCCTCGGCCACGAGGCGGAGCCGCCGTCACCCTGACTGCATCCGGAATTGCTCAAGCTAGGCCTGCCGGTCGCTGTGCAAGTGCCGTTAGTTCGTCGACCACTAGCACTACGTTGGCAGATTGTTAATTTTGTCGCGTTTTAGGATTCCCGAATCAATTTTTCAATGATTCATGGGTGGTCGGCTCTTGGAGGGCTGACCATGCCGGGATGGGAAGACGAACTCGAACGCTGGCTGATGCCGTTCTTGGACCGGCTGGGTCATAAGACCCGGCTTGTCCTCTGTATGTTGCGGGATTGATCGGTCCTGGCGATCGCAAGAGCGTGCAGCCGATGGCGGAACGCCTTGCCACGAGCAACTACGATCAGTTGCATCATTTCATTGCGGACGGTGTCTGGGACGCGACGCCGCTGGAAACAGAACTGCTCAACCAGGCGGACCGACTTGTCGGCGGCAGCGATGCGGTGCTGGTTATTGATGACACCTCACTGCCGAAGAAGGGTGAGCGCTCGGTCGGTGTTGCGGCTCAATACGCGTCGGCTCTCGGTAAAACGGCAAATTGCCAAACGCTGGTGTCTTTAACGCTTGCGCGCGGCGAAGTGCCAGTGATGGTCGCGTTACGTCTCTTTCTGCCTGACAGTTGGACAAGCGACGTGTCTCGTTTGAAGCGCGCTCGCGTGCCCGTCGAACACCGAACGCCACGGTCCAAGCCGGAGATTGCTTTGGCCGAGATTGACCGCGCGATGGCAGCCAACGTGCGCTTTGGATGTGTGCTGGCGGATGCAGGATACGGCCTCAGCGCACCGTTTCGACAAGGTCTAACAGAGCGCGGGCTGGCCTGGGCTGTCGGCATCCCTCGGCACCTGAAAGTGTATCCGGTCGATGTGAAGCTCATTTGGCCGATTACCAAGGTCCGGGGGAAACCACGAAAGCACCACGTGCCTGATATCTTATCGATTGCGGCGGAACAAATGCTGGCCAGCGCCAAATGGAAAACCGTGAGTTGGCGTAACGGGACGAAAGGTCGGCTCAAAGCACAATTTTGCTGCTCTCCGTGTCCGGACCGCCACAGCGCGAACACTCGTAAAGGTTCTCGAGATGTGCGGGGACGATCTGTCTCGTGCGAACGTCATGAAACAAGCCGCGAGCCTGAAAGACTTTGTCCCGGACACTCTGCTGCCGGGTGTGAAAATCAACACCAGCGCCGCGTCTTTTGCTCCAATCACTCAGCTCCGCATGGAGCGATTCAGGGGCGAGAAATGGAAGCTATTCGGCGAGGTGATAGGCGCGGAGGATGTTGCGCGCGAGTAGTCACCAGAGTCTTATCGCGGAAATGCTTCCCAAGTCCGTAAGGAGTCGGGAGGGGTGCCCTTCAGTTCTATCATCCCATCATAAAGACCAGCGCATGATCGGTTCGTCATCTTCGAAAACCTGCCGTGCCGGGTTGTCTTTGGCCGCGGTGCAATTGGCGCTACCAAGGCGGAGCTCGAGCGGCTCGGCTATAGGCGCGCTTTGGTGCTCACGACGCCCGAGCGGGGCGAGAGCCAGAAATAGCGGTAGGATCGGCCTGCTCTTGCGAGCAGCCCGGCTAATTCCTGCGCTTCCTACTTGAAAGGTTGCATTGCGGCTTTGCCGTCGTCGGTGCAGGTCGCGACCTAATCGCCGAGACCGAAACGGCACCCGACTCGTCCTGTACATCCATCTAAGGCACCGCCGCAGCGCTCACACCCCTTTATCGTTGGGATTCGCGACAGCGTCCTTTAAGGGGGGCGTCATCGGGAAGTTCAGATTCACGTTCCTGGGTGGAATGGGGCTCATGAACCACTTCGCATAAAGCGCCTTGAATTGACCATTCTGCATCATCGCGACCAGCGTCTTGTCGACGAGCGCTTTGAAGTCGGGATCGTCCTTTCGGATGATCAAGCCATAAGGCTCGGTCCGCAGACTGTCGTCGATAATGCGCCAATCGCCCGGATTCGAACTGTTGGCGATGAGACTGGCGAGCAGGATGTCGTCCATCACGAATGCCTCGCTGCGGCCCGTCGTCAGCGCGAGGAATGAGGCGGCGTGATCGGCCGACATGATATTTTTGGTCTGGAATTTCTTTTCCTGGGCACGGGACGCGAGCAGAGCAATTGAGGTCGAGCCAGTGGTCAGCGAGACCGGCTTTTCATTAAGGTCTTCGAAGCGTTTGACCGGGCCATCCTTCTTCACGACAGCACGAATGCTCGAGACGAAGATCGTGTCGCTGAAAGCCACGACCTTCTGTCGTTCCAGCGTATTGGTTGCGGGACCACAAACGATATCGATCGTACCGTTCTGAATGAGCGGGATTTGCGTGCTGAGTTGGATCGGCTGGAGCTTGGTCCGGAGGGAAGGCAGTTTGAGCTGGGTCTTCACCTCCTCGACGATTTTCGCGCAGAGATCCATCGCGAAGCCAACCGGCTTCTGGTTTTCGTCAAGATAAGAAAATGGCACCGAGACGTCGCGGTGTCCGAGCGTGATTTCACCGGCGTCCTTGATCCTCGCCAGCGTTCCGCCAGGAGACTGGGCGTGGGCCGGAATGGAAATCGCGACGGCGATGAGAACCGAATAAGCTCGCCATTTCATTACCTTACTCCCATTTGGCTGGCGTTGTATATAATCAATGATAATTTTATAAGCTCGATTGCATAAACGGTAAATGGATTTTATACAATAGGAAGCCTGCTCAGCACGCAGGCGAAAAGGAATATCCGGATGACAGGCGCAGCAGCCGCAAGACCTCGAGGAGCCGGAAGTCATGGCTCCGCGCCGGAAACCGTGCGCGAGGCACTGAGGGTCTCCATCAGCTCCGGCGAGCTTGCTCCTGGATCTCAGCTCAGACAGGACGAGCTTGCCGAGCGGTTCGGAACAAGCCGCATCCCCGTGAGAGAGGCACTCAGGCAGCTCGAAGCCGAAGGCTTTGTGACATTCCTGCCCAATCGTGGAGCGGTCGTTTCGGACCTGTCCATCGACGAAGTCATCGAATTGCTCGAGATTCGTATCGCGCTTGAGTGTCATGCTCTACGCCTCGCCATCCCCGCCATGGGAGAGAGCGATCTCGAAGAGGCGAAAGCGATCCTGCAGTCATACGACGAGGAGCCCGACCCGGCGAAGTGGGGCACGTTCAACTGGAAATTCCACGAGATGCTCTACATCCCGTGCAATCGTCCGCGCCTCTTGTCCATGATCGAGGCGAACTATGGTCATGTGAGCCGGTTTACGCGGACGCTGGTTTCCCGCGCGGCCGGCAAGGAGCGGCCGCAGCGCGAGCACTACCACTTGCTCGAGCTGTGCCGCGATGGACAAATCGAAAAGGCCGTCCGACTTCTTCGCGAGCATATCGTCGAGACGCAGAAGACCCTGAGATCCGCGCAACGCCATGCTGCGCGCGATCTCGGTTCCGGCGGTTGACACGAACCGCGCGAATCCTGCGACACAGGTCCAATGAACGACAGGAAATATCTGCGGGTGCGAGGCATCTAAGGGACGTCGTGAGACGCGTCTTGCCCGCTTCAATCCGAGCTGGAGAGATTGAATGAATGATCGTAACGTAGACATTGCCGTCATCGGCGCGGGAATCGTCGGTATCGCCTGCGCCTACTATCTCTCTAAGGCCCGTCCTGCATCCCGGATCGTGATCATCGACTCCAGCGCGCCGATGAGCTTGACCTCGGCGGCTTCGGGCGAAAACTATCGCAATTGGTGGCCTCATCCGGTCATGACGGCCTTCACGGATTATAGCATCGACCTGCTCGAGGACATTGCCCGCCAGCACGACAATCGCATTCACATGACCCGCCGCGGTTATGGGCTGGCCACACGCGACGCGAGGCCCGACCAACTGCTGAAGGATCTGCAAATAGGCTATGGGCCAGAAGGCGCCCGACGTATACGCCTCCATCAGGCCGCCTCGTCTGCAAGCTATACGCCAGCGGTCTCGGCGGATTGGGAAGATGCTCCCGAAGGGGTTGACGTGCTCCAAAACGCAGAGCTGATCCGTCGGCATTTTCCGACGTTCGATCCGGAAGTTTGCACGATTCTCCACATCCGGCGCGCTGGCGACATCAGCGGCCAACAGCTCGGCAGCCTGATGTTGGAGCAGATCCGCACAGCCGGAGGTGCTCTGATCACGGCCCGCGTCACCGAAATTGCCCAACAACATGAGGGGTTCGTCCTGACGACGCGCGGCCACAGCGGCGAAGAGAAGGTCCGCGCCGGGATCATCGTGAACGCCGCCGGCCCTTATGTCGCCGACATCGCGCGCATGCTCGGAGAGACGCTTCCGGTCGAGACCATCTTCCATCAGAAGATTGCTTTCGCGGACAATCTCGGTGCGATCGACCGTAGAATGCCGTTTTCGATCGATCTGGATGGGCAGACGATCGATTGGTCCCCGCAGGAGCGCCAGCTTATCGAGGAGGATCCTGCGATGGCCTGGCTGGCACGTCCGATGCCCGGCGGCATCCACTGCCGTCCAGAAGGTGGCGACAACGGGAAATGGATCAAGCTTGGCTGGGCCTACAATCGAAAGCCGTCGGCGCCCCGGGACGACCTTCCTACGGATCCTAACTTTCCGGACACCGTTCTCAGGGGCGCGAGCCGGCTGAATCCCCGCCTCAAGCAATACTACGGCCGGCTACCGCGACAGATTACCCACTACGGCGGCTACTACACGATGACCGAGGAGAATTGGCCCCTGATCGGTCCCATGAAAACGAAGCACGCCTTCGTGGCAGGTGCCTTGTCTGGCTTTGGAACGATGGCGGCCTGTGCAACAGGAGCGCTTTGCGCGGGGTGGATATTGGGTACCAAGCTGCCTGAATTCGCCGAGCACCTCAGCTTGTCTCGCTACGACGATGAAACCTTTCTTCGCCGACTACGGGAAAGTGCGAGCACTGGGGTTCTCTAGATCGATCGCCATTTTTGCAAGTGGATTTAGACGCATTTAATAGTGCGACCATCACCGCGAAAGCAACCTAGCGGAACGTCGATGGCAGTCCCTAGCAATGCAGAGGGAATAGCACTCGCTGAAGTAGGCTGTGAAGAATAGCGCAGAGGGCGACCACAGCCTATTTCCCTCTTCGGGAGTGAGCCATTTTTGCGAGCCGGTCATGGTGATGATCGGCACGCCCTTCGTCGCGAAGATGGTCGGCATCAACAATTCGCGCAGCGCAATGCTGTTTGGGGCCTTGATGGGCACGGTCAGCCGCGTTTCCGGCGGCCTTGCGGCAATCGATCGGCGTCTGGTGCCTTACGGCGCATTGACGGCGACGTTTCATACCGGGTTGGGATGCCTGGTCGCACCGTCCATTCTCTACTTCATGGTGCGCGCAATCATAGGAAGCTGAATGGCAGGACTGTTCAAAGTCGCAGCCGAAGCAGAAGAAGATGGCGGCCTCCCCTCCGATAGCATCCGCAATGCGCTCACGAACGAGATTGCGTTCGGTGTGCTCGTTCCGACTCGGCCTCGGAAGCGCAGCGGCTTGCCGGTCGCTTCGGGGCTTCCCGCACGGCGCTGCGGGAAGCTCTTCGGCAGCTCGTCGTCGGCGGGCTAGTCGAGGTGCGGGGTCGTCGCGGGGTCCTCGTGGCGCGGATGACACCCGAGCGCATCATGGAGATGTTCGAAGACAGCGCAGAGGTGGACGCCATGTGCGTCCGACTCGCGACGTTTCGCTTGACGCCGCTCGAGCGCAGTCACCTGATCGAGCTTCATGAGAGCTTGCTGGCGATGGTCGGAGCGAATGACGTTGATGCCTATGATGCGTTCAATTCCACGAATGCATCTACAGTGCGACTCACAACTCGATTATGGCCGAGCAGGCGCAGGATGTCCGCACGCTGCTCAGCGCCATCCGTCGCACCCAATTGCGGCAGGGCGATTGCATCCGCAAGTCCCGCGATGAGCACGACACCATCATGCAGGCAATCGCGGATAGGAACGGCGATACGGCCTCGCGCAGAAGCCGACCCATATGTTGAATGCCGCCCGGCGCTCCGACGCTATATCGACGATTGCGTCAGTGGGCCGTCAATGGGCCTGAGCCGCACGATCTCTGACAATCGCGGCGATAAACCGCTCTTGATGCAAACCAAAGTGCGCGCTAAGGGGCGTTTGCCGCAAGCGTGGCGCCGATGTTCTCACGATACTCTGCTGGCGGTGTCTGGAAGGCACGAATGAACGCGCGCCGCATGTTTGCGGGGCTGCCGAATCCAACTCGGTGAGAAATTTGCTGGACGGATAGCGGGGTGGTTTCTAGCAGGATGCGGGCCGCCTCGACCCTGATGCTTTCGACGAAACGCGCGGGCGTCGTCATCATTTCGTCCATGAAGGCGCGGCTGAAGTTCCGCGAGCTCATCGCTGCGCGCTTGGCAAGTGCGTCAACCGAAAGATCGGCCGTGAGGTTCGACAGCGCCCAATCCATGACCTGGCCGATTTGGCTGTTCTGGATCGATTGCGCCTTAAGGAAGTCACTCACCTGTGGCTGATTGCCAGGCCGCCGAACAAAGATGACCAGCATCCTGGCTACGTCCAGAAATGTTGCTTGCCCGCAGTCGTTTTCGATGAGGTATAGGCAGAGGTCGATACCAGCCATTCCGCCGACCGCTGTGTAGTAGGAACCGTCGCGGGCGAAAAGACGATCCGGCTCGACAATTACGCGAGGAAACATCGTTGCGAACGATTCGGTGTAATCGCGGTGTGTGGCGACCCGCCGTTGATTCAGCAAGCCGGCCGATGCGAGGACAAACGTCCCGGTGCAGGTCGCGCACATTCGACGTGTCGTGGGCGCGGCTCGGATCAACCAGTCGATCAGCGGCTGGTTGTCTCTTGGCGTCCGAAGTTCGTGACTGCCAGCAACCAGGATGGTGTCGTAGGACGTATCTAGGCCGGGGCCGATGACCTTGTCGGGAAGCATGCGCACGCCGGAGGAGCCTACGATGGACCCGGAGGCAGGGCTGATCAGATCGACCTTGTAGCGCACCGGCGTTGCCAGCGATCGATTGGCTTCATTGAACGCATCGATCGGCCCCATGAAGTCGATCGCGTTCGCCCCGTTGATGGCAACGATTCCGACATGAATGGTTTGTGCGGGAATTCCATGATTACCTCCGGTTGGGCCGGGCGCTGAAACGCCGAAGTGATCCACTGATCGAATCTCGACTATTCGAGGATCGATGACTGAGCGCGGACGCAAGCGTCCGTTGCCCTTGGGCCGGCTTTTGCCGGCTTCTGGGAATGCCAGTTCTCGATCTGGCTGGCAAGCTGTTCGACTGCAGATGTAACAGAAGTGGCTGCAGCGGTGCGGCCAAATTTACGTCGCCATCGGCCATTCGTAATCCAAAGCTCTTCGTTTCGGGGGAGCTTGGGGACCCGTAAGATTCCGGGCGCAAGTCAAATCTATTGCCGCTGCTCTCCGCCACCGGCAACAGCTCTCATTCGTCGAGGCGGCAAGGCTACGGTCGGTTGGTGGGCGGACAGCTCGGCGGAGCGTGATTTGCAGGAGCCCACGCACTTCGAAATCGCAGGCGGTATTCGCCTGGGCCGATGCCGATGTTGCGGACGAACGCACGTCTCATGCCATCGGCATTGCCGAAGCCGCATCGTATCGCGACTTGCTGAAGTGACTTCGCGCTGTCCTCGAGAAGTAATCGTGCTGCGTCCAGCCTTGCCGCATCCACGAATTCGCTCGGCGTCATGTTCATCTCCTGGCGAAACACGCGCGTGAAATTCCGCACGCTCATTCCGGCCCGTTCGGCTAGATTGTCGACCGAGAGCGGGGCGGTAAGGTTGTCGAGAACGTACTGCTGAACTTGCTGGATCTTGCTCTTGCCCGACATTTGGGCGGCAAGATGGGCGCTGAACTGTGACTGGCCCCCCGGGCGCTTCAGGAACATCACCATATAGCGCGCCACGATCAGTGCGAGCTCGCGTCCGTGATCTTCCTCGACGAGAGCGAGCGCCAGGTCCATCCCGGCTGTCACCCCGGCCGTCGTAAAGAGATTCCCGTCTCGGATGAAAATCTGATCGGAGTCGATGTTGAGCTTGGGGTACTCATTTCGCAGGCGTGTGGCGCATTCCCAATGCGTAGTCACGCGCTTTCCGTCGAGTAATCCGGCTGCAGCGAGCAAGAAGACTCCTGTACAAACAGAACCGAGCCG
This sequence comes from Bradyrhizobium sp. Rc2d, assembly GCF_900099855.1. NCBI lineage: Bacteria > Pseudomonadati > Pseudomonadota > Alphaproteobacteria > Hyphomicrobiales > Nitrobacteraceae > Bradyrhizobium > Bradyrhizobium sp. Rc2d. Next base: position 209,975 of record NZ_FNCU01000009.1, read on the forward strand.
CCGTACTGTGCCGGCTCGGCGCCGCAGCCACTGAACCATGGCAGGGTCGACGGTCGCAAATGATGGATCGCCGCCGACCAGAAGCGTGTCGATTGGCTCGTCGGGATCAAAGATATGGCGGTCGGCCACGAAGCGTAGCCCGCCCGTTCCGCGCACAGGACCCGCTGAGCCAGCGATAAGCTGCACGTTGTAGGCGCTCGGATCTCCAAGCCGCCTGGCTGCCTCCCAGAACACTTCGGCTGGGCCGACAATGTCGAGAGACTGAACCCCTGCGGGAGCGAGCAACGCGATGCGCATCAACAATCCTCAATTGAGGTCAATCGTTATGCAATCTCTATTCCCATCGCGCGGCGCAAAGGCGTCATTTTCGGCCAAACATGCGTGATATTGGGACTCTTTGGTGCACGCGCCGCGATCTTGAGTCGCGCGGGATTCATAACACGCACGGGGGCCAGGGGCGAAGCCGGTGGTAAGAAAGCGCAGGTCAGGGCGCCTCGGCTGCCCGGTCAGTGAGACCGGTCCGTTCCACCATCGTCTCCAGAACGGTGAGCCAAATCTCGTAGTAGTCCCAGCTCGGGTCGGACCGGTCGTGGGTCGCCTCCCACGCGGAGATGGTCGCGATCAGCTCCGAACGAAAATCATCCCATTCGAACACGCCTTGTTTGGACAGCGCCAGCGCCATACCGAAGGCCTGGCGCTGCCAGGGAGCACCGAAGCAAAGGCTGCCGTTGTCCTTGGGTGGCATGTCGGAATGTCCCAGCATGCTGCCCAAGGCGAAGTGCTCGAAGCTCGTTTGCATCGCAGCCTTAAGCGCTCGGTGGCTTGACGATGGCGACGCCCATCATCGCCTCTGGAGTCACGAGTGCCGCCAGTTGCTCCTCGCTGAAATGATCCGTGCCCACCGGCCGCTCCGGAACGACGAACCAGCGAATCTGGGCGCTGCTGTCCCAGGTCTTGATCTCCTTGCCTGGATCTATGTCCAGGCCAAACTCGCCGAGCACCTTCCGCGGTTCACGCGCAGCCCGTGCGCGGAAGGAAGGATCCTTGTACCAGTAGGGCGGAAGACCGAGGATTGGCCACGGGTAGCACGAACAGAGCGTGCAGATGATGAGATTGTGAACCTCCGGCGTGTTGATCGCCGCCTTCATATGCTCGCCTTCAGCGCCGGCGCCTTTCGTCGGGAAGTTCATCTGTTCGACCGCGGCCATCGTATCCTCGGCCAAAAGCTTCTTGAATGCCGGATCGACCCACGCCTTCGCGACGAGCTTGGCGCCGTTGAACGGGCCCATCTCGGTCGCGAAGATCGCCATGATCTTGTCCACCGTCTCGCTGGTGATCACGCCCTTCTCAATCAGAAGCGCCTCCAGCGCGCGTGCGCGCGCCGCGTTAGCTGCCTCGCGGTCCTTGGAATATTCGAAACGGTCCATGAGAAGTTCCTCAGGATGCGGTGGCAGGTTCGAGATAGGCCTCGAACAGGTCTGCGTAGAAGGTGAAATTCGTCTCGGTGTTGCCCGGCCAGAGATCCTCAGGATCGAATTTGACGCAGTAGACGGGCATTGCTGTCCCAATTCCGTCGACACCGGTGTCGCAAAGATAGGTGTAGGCGTCGGGATAGACACTATCAATGATGCCTACTTTGTTGCGGAGATGACCGGGCAGGCGGGTATGGTCTACCGATTTCGGATTGGCCACCCGAACGACGGCCCCGGCCACGAAGCGGGCCGGCGCTGACCGCTCGCGCCTCGGATCGTCCCCGATCATCAGATATTTCCGCACGCGAGCATCCACTGCTGCGTCTCCGCCCTCCGGCATCGCCGCGGGTGACGACAGAAATGCCTCAGTGCGCGCGTCCAGCTCGGCTTGGGTGATGTAACCCTTGGCAACGAAATACCCGGAAATGCCGCCGAGCCATTTCTCGTAGTAACGGAACTTGAAATAGTCGAATGGGTTCATGGCTTCCGCGCCCTTGCGCAGATCCGCCCAGGTCCACTCGGTGTTGAAGGTGCTCGGTGTGGCTTCGAGGTCAAGCTGCCGGCTCAGCGCCATCATCGCAGTGTGGATGCCGAAGATTCGCTCCTCCCAGGCTTCCACGAAGACGCGTGTTTCGAGGGAAATCGGATCGAGGCCTTCAAGGCCTCCGAGATAGTGCTGCAATTTCATGCGGGAGCCCGCTTCCTTCAGATTGATGCCATCGCCCGGCTCGTTGCCAGAAGCTGCCGGATTTGGAGATGAGTCGACCTCCAGACTAGACAGCCGTGCGGCCCCTCCCGCCGATCTGCTAAGCAACGAGACTTGCGTCCGGCTGGGTCAGATCGGCAATCTCGTTACGAATCCGAGCCGCATCGATTCCTCTTCCGATGAAGACGATCGCGCTGACGCGAGGCTCGTTGGCTACCCACGGGCGGCCCGGCCGACCTTCGAGCGTCATGTGGACACCGTGAAATACCCAACGCCGGGCTTCACCCGTCAGCGACAGAATGCCCTTGCAGCGCAGTAGGCGATCTCCATTCTGTTGAACGAAGGCGCTCAGCCATTTGAAGAATCGAGACCCATCCAAGGGGCGCTCTTCGCGGACTTCCACGCTGATTACGGACGTGTCGTGCTCGTGTTCGAGATCGGAGAGTAACAGTGGTTCGATGGCGAGGCAGTTCTTCAGGTCGAAGGCCTTAATATCAACGATCGAGGCGACGTTCAGCCGGCCCTCGATCGAGGCCACCACACGCGCTATCGGATTGATCGCCCGAATGGTCGCCTCGCATTTGGCGAGACCGCCTTGTCCGGCTAGATCCAGCTTGCTGACCACCGCGATGTCGGCAAATGCGATCTGCTCGGCGGCGACATTCTCGCCGGAGCCCTGGTCGGCAAGCCAGCGATCGATGTAAGTAGCGTCCACCACCGTTACGACGGCATCGAGCATCGTCGTAGCGGACAGCACTTCGTCGACAATGAAACTTTGAATAATCGGGGCGGGGTCGGCCAGTCCCGTGGTCTCGATCAGAATGCGACGGATCGGCCGCGTTCCGGACAGCAGATTGGTGATCGTCGTGACGAGATCGTTCCGAACGGTGCAGCAGATACACCCGTTGTTTATCTGAAGGATCTCCTCGTCGACGCCGACAACCAGGTCAGCATCGATGCTGATGGCGCCGAACTCATTCACGATGACAGCGGAATCCGCCATCAGCGCGCTTTCGAGCAGTTGATTCAGCAGCGTCGTCTTGCCCGACCCAAGAAATCCCGTGAGAATAGTGACTGGAATTCTCTGTGATGTCCCCATTGACCCCCGCGCTTCTTTGCACCACTTCACGACGGAAGCTAGTTTTGGGGAGAGGGCGATCGCAACTTGGATGAGCGTGCAAATTCTGCCAAACAGCGTCAATAACGTGCGTTGCTGGCGGCAAAGCCTCGATGCTTAAGCGTCTGGTAACAGGGCCGTCACAGTCTACCGATCATTTTTCTGATCGTGAGATTCCCATGTCTTTCCGTGGTTTGAGAGCAAAGTTCATCATCATCATCGGCATCGCGCTTACGGGCATGATCGCTCTGGTGCCGATTGCGCTGTATAACATCAGGGACCAGATGATGATGGATCGACAAGCCAAGATCCAGCAGATGGTCGATATTGGTCACGGCATCCTGGCGCACTATCAAAAGCTCGAAAGCGACGGAAAGCTTGGCCGTGAGCAGGCCCAGGCTGCCGCTCTCGCGGAGATCAAGGGGTACGCTACGACAAGGTCGAGTTTTTCTGGATCAACGACATGGCGCCTAACATGATCATGAGTCCGGCCAAGCCTGAGCTCGATGGCAAGCCGGTTGGGGAGTTCAAGGATCCTGCTGGCAATTACCTCTTTCGAGGCTTTGTCGACGTCGTGCAGAAAAGTGGTGCCGGCTTCTATGGCTATCTCTGGCCGAAAATGGGCTCCGATGAGCCGGTCTCCAAGCTGTCTTATGTAAAGGGATTTTCGCCCTGGGGATGGATTATTGGCACAGGCATCTATCTGGACGACGTCGATGGGATTTTTCGGAAGACAGCCTGGACGTTCGCGTGGATTCTCACCGGTGCTGCAGCCACAGTTCAGCTTCCGCGGCAGCGACGTCGTGGCGATCCTGGAAAGGGCCTGCAAGGAAGTGGGATTCCCGGCAACGATCCGCGTCGATCAAGGCAGCAAGTTCGTGTCGCGCGATCTCGACCTGTGGGCCTACCAGCGCGGTGTCACGCTGGACTTCTCCAGGCCCGGCAAGCCAACCGACAACGCGTTCATCGAAGCCTTCAACAGCCGCTTCCGCGCCGAATGCCTCAACACGCACTGGTTCCTCAGCCTTGCGGACGCCCAAGAAAAAGTGGAGACTTGGCGCAGATATTATAACGAAGAACGGCCCCACGGCGCGATCGGCAATCGACCGCCGATTTTGCTGCACAACCACGTCGGCGCAACCAGCCCGCCAACGTGACAGAGGCGCAAAACTCTAGTTCTGGGTGGTCCAAAGTTCGGTCTCGCTGCAAAGAAGGGCAAAACTCTAGTTCTGAGTGGTCCAAACTTCGGTCTCGCTGCAAAACTTCGGTGTCGCTGCAAAAACCCCGAGACTCTAACTGCCGCTGGATGAAAAGCAGTGGCAGGTCACTCCTTCGTCAGGCTAATCGCTGTCGCTCAGGGCTGCTGCTCATGCACCCTTGAAGCAAGACTCAACTTTCAGGAAAAGTGGGGACTACGCTAGGCCAATGCCACGGCTATCCTTCGAGTGCCCGGTGCCGATGTCCAACTGTTCACCGCATGCGCCCAAGTTAGGTTGTTCAGAATAACAAGGTCCCCTGGTTTTAGCTTGAGAATAATCTCGTCACAAAAAAGTTTCTCGTAATCGGCGCCTGAACACCAGCTCCGTCCTGCATTAACGGGGTCCAGTTGGTGCAACTCAAAACCGTCCGGCGGGAACTTGAGAAGTTCGCGCTCTTGCAACATCCGAACGAAAAAGTGAAGACAGCTTTGGTCAACACTACCAATGTTATCCCAAAGGACATTCACATCGCGCCCTAGGAGAAGGGAAAAGCTTCTTTTCGGCCTTGCCATAACAATCGCCAGCAAAAGGCCCGGGATCTCGGATTTCACCTCGGCTACTATTTGGTCATCTGGTACCAAATAGTCATCCGGCGAGCTCAGACGATAAAGTGCTTTTGCACGAGTGATCATGCCCCGAGACAATGGTTTTGATCCAGGTAATATTTTTGTCGTTTTTTCTCGTAAAAGTCCCCATGCCTCACTTGTGTCGTCGATGTTCAATAGGATTGTTTCTCCTCCGTCTTTACTATTCTCGAAACAATAAAAGCACGACAACTGCATATTAGATATTCTATCTCCTTCGGAATGCGGGGTGACAAACTGATAATCATCTCGGGAATTAACGCTCATGAAGTATTTGTTGATCCGCCGTCGGTGACCAAGAAAATCGGAAAAGCCAGCCTCCAGCTCTAGCTTTTTTTGCAATCCCAGTTCACCGGCAATTTGATGTGCGAGGCCGTCCGCCTCGCTCGGTGAGACATTACGAATCAAAATGACACAGTCTCGACTGAGTGCCTCGATCACGCAAGTCACATCCAAGCCGCTGCACCCAAGGGTCAACAGCATGCGCCGATGTGAGAGATCAGGAGGCAGTTGTGGTTGCGACATTCGCCGTGGACCCGTTCTTCGTCGCTTTCGTCGTCTCACGAGCAAGGGCCGTGCCACAGACGTCAGCGGGCATTAAGCGAAAACGCTACTTAGTGCCGAGCCCCGGCCAATCTGCGAAAACGTGATGCGTGGCGAACTTTGCAACATCGAGCGGAATCCCTGCCGCAGGATCCTCTCTCACTCGACGAGCAGACCACCTGGAGAAAGCAGCGGCGAGCATTTTGGCTCGCAAAGGCAATTCGGGCAAGGCGCGGGCGCCCGATCTTGAGTGGTCGTCGCTGTTGACGACGCGTGCTGTTGTGTTGAGCTCTGTTCGGTTCAAGGCGTTAATGTCCCAAGCCCGACGGCATGACGGCAAAATTCTGGCAGCCCGGCGAGAAGCGTTGTTTTCTTCAGAATGAGCTCGCAGAAGGTCATTGGCGCGTCCGTTACTTAAGGTGAGCGCCAAGGAGGTTCTGCTGTACGCGCGGTGATGACGGCGGCTGTTGCAGAGCTTCCGACGACTTTGCGGACGCCCATGCGGTGATCGTCGCAAATGACGTCCGTATAGTTGTGCTGAGCTGTGTCTGGTTCAGGACGTCGATGTCCCAAGTCCGACGGCGGCATTCCGAGCGAGGCGCGCGTTGTTTCTTCAGGAAACGCTCGCAGTACGTCATTGGTATGCCGATTGCTTGAAATGCGGGGTGATCCGTTACGGCCTTCATCGTAGCCCCTGTCTAAGAGTTCAGATGAAACTTGCTACACCGGTTGGCTCTTGCATCTTTGTTGGTGGTGGTACGCTAGCTATTAGATGTGCTCAGCTAGTGATGGAGATGGGCCACGTGATCCGGGCGGCGCTGTGTGCCGACGCCATATTCCGCGATTGGGCCGCTCTCGCCGATATCTTGTGTGTGACGAGCATTGAAGAGCTATCTGCGCTGCTCAACGCCGAGCCAGTCGAGTGGATATTTTCCGTTGCCAATCCGTTCATATTGCCAGCAGATGTGTTTGGGAAAGCGCGTAGAGGCGCTTTCAGTTACCACGACGGTCCCTTGCCGCGATATGCCGGAACTCATGCGACGTCTTGGGCGCTTCTTGCCCGAGAGACCGAACATGGCATCACGTGGCATCGTATCGATCACGGTGTTGATACTGGTGAGCTGGTCGTCCAACGCCAAGTGTTGATTGCGACGAGCGATACTGCGCTGACGCTGAATCTCAAATGTTATGAGGCTGCTATCGATGGCTTCCGCGAGCTTCTAACTGGCTTAACAAATGGAGAGCTTAGTGCTCGTCCGCAAGCGCTAGCGGACCGAAGCTTTTTCCCGAAAGGTCGACGCCCAGATGCTGCGGGCTGTCTGCGATGGGATCGATCCGCACAAGATCTGGAAGCGATGACGCGCGCCTTAGACTTTGGCCCGTATCATACCAATTCATTGGGGTTGTCCAAGGCTCTCGTAGGCGATGACGTTGTCGTCGTCAGGCGCTTGGAGGTGACGGCTCGGCGCTCGGGCTTTGCTGCGGGGTCTTTAGTTGAGATCCACCCCAGCCACTGGCGTGTGGCGACAGGGACAGAGGATGTTGATGTTTGGCTTAGCAGCTTGGATGGTAAGGCTCTGGATGCGCGGGCACTCGCGAGGCGTTCTGATTCCCATGTAGGCGACCGCCTCCCGATTCTGAGCGATGACGAGGCGCGGAGCATAACGGTTGCGCATGAAATGTTAGCGCCTCGTGAGAGTTTTTGGCGACGGCGGCTTGAACAGTTCAAGACATCCCAGCTTTCCTTTTTGTCGTCTTCAGTAGCTTTGGCTGCACCTCAATGGCAGTTGAGTTCATGGCGAATTCCAGATGCTTTGGCTGAGCTGTCTCCCAGTAATCGCACGGAATTCTTGCTAACGGCTTGGCTGATCTACCTAGCCCGCACCACGGGAGAATTAGAGCTTCAATTGGGGTGGACTCCCGCGTCGAGTGGATCGCGAGCGGGCTTGAAAGCGCTCGAGGTGCTTGTCGCTTCTGTTGTGCCGATGGCAATTACCATCGATCTCGACAATGATTTTGCAGAGGCGCGCACGGTGGTGGCGGCCGAATTCGCTCAGCTGAAGGAGCAGGATAGCTTCGCGCGAGATCTTATCGCGCGCTGCCCAACGTTGCTCGGTATGGAGGCGTTACGATCGCGCCGGCCCTGGCCCGTTGGCGTTATGCTTACTGTAAGTGGCGAGTCTGCCACTGGTGACCTAGCTTCGAGCCCGACTTCTGAGGCAGCCCTGCCCGGTGAGGCGTTAACATTTGAGGTTTGCGCTCTAGATGGGAGCTTTCGATGGCACTTTGATGCAAGTCGCTTGGAGCCCAAGCATATCGACCGTATGACCCAGCATTTGCAAAATTTGCTATGTGCTGTGAAGGCAGATCCGCGGCAGCCGGTGGGGCAGATTGAACTCTTGTCATTCGCTGAGCGCGCGTATCTGCTGGAGGAGCTGAACCGGACGGCATCGGCCTATCCGTCGGACGTGTGCATCCACGAGCTGTTCGAGGCACAGGTTCGCCGTGCGCCGGACGCGGTGGCGGTGGTCCATGAGGAGGAGCGGCTAAGCTATGGCGAGCTGAATGCGCATGCCAACCAGCTGGCGCATCATCTGATCGGCCTCGGGGTCAGGCCGGACCAACCGGTGGCGATCTGCGTTGCGCGCGACGTGGCGATGGTGGTCGGGCTTTTAGCGATCCTCAAGGCGGGCGCGGCGTACCTGCCGCTGGACCCGGCCTATCCACCGGCGCGGCTGCGGCAGGTTCTCGACGATGCGGCGCCGCGGCTCCTGCTGGCCGATGCGGCCGGCCGATCCGCGCTGGGCGCCGATGCGCTGGCCGATGTGAGCGTGGTGGATCTGGAGACGGCCATGCCGGCGTGGGCAAATCTGCCGGCGTCGGATCCGGACCCGCGTGCGCTTGGCCTCACCTCACGCCATCTCGCCTATGTGATCTACACCTCCGGATCAACAGGCACGCCCAAGGGGGTCATGGTCGAGCATCGCGGAGTGGTGCGTCTGGTGGCGGAGAACGATTTCGTCGAGATCTCGCCGCAGGACGTTTTTCTCAACGCTTCCTCGCCGACATTCGATGCGACCACGTTCGAAGTCTGGGGAGCCTTGGCGAACGGCGCCAGTGTTGTGCTCTATCCTGAACGCTATCTCTCGACGGCAACGCTGGCCCGGATCATCCAAGACCAAGGCATCACTATTGCTTGGATGACTGCGCGGTTGTTCGACGTCTATGTCGGGGAGGGGCGGAGCACCAGTGGGCTGCAGCAACTGCTGGTCGGGGGCGAAGAGGTCTCAGCCAGTTCCATCAGAGCATGTCAGAAGCGACATCCGACGCTGCGAATCTCAAATGGCTACGGCCCGACCGAGAACACCACCTTCAGTCTCTGCTACCCGGTGCCTGCTGGCTTCGATGGCCAGCAACGGGTGCCACTGGGACGACCAATCCGGAATTCGGTGGTCTATCTGCTGGATGATCATGGCGGGCTGGTGCCGTTCGGTGCGGTCGGGGAGCTCTACGTCGGCGGGGCGGGGGTGGCGCGCGGTTATCTGAACCGGCCCGAGCTGACCGCGGAGCGGTTCATCGCCAGTCCCTTTGTGGACGGCGACCGGCTGTACCGCACCGGCGATCTGGCGCGCTACCTACCGGACGGCAATCTGGAGTTTTTGGGCCGCAACGACGACCAGGTGAAGATCCGCGGCTTCCGGATCGAGCCGGGCGAGATCGCGGCGCGGCTTTGCGAGCACCCGTTCGTGCGCGAGGCGGTGGTGGTGGCGCACGAGGGCCCCGGCGGCGAGCAGCGTCTTGTCGCCTATGTGGTGTGCGCGCCGGAAGCAGCTTCGAACGGGCTAGAGGGAAGCGAGCTTGCCGGCGCCTTGCGCGCGCACATAAGTGCGCACCTGCCGGAGTACATGGTGCCATCGGCGTTCGTGCGGCTGGCGGCGCTGCCGCTGACGGTGAACGGCAAGCTGGACCGCAAGGCGCTGGCTGCGCC